>JANQHZ010000436.1 GCA_028282445.1 Candidatus Binatia bacterium
CTGATCACGCCGATCGCCATGGAAGAGGGCCTGCGCTTCGCAATCCGCGAAGGCGGCCGCACCGTCGGTGCGGGCGTCGTTACCAAGATCATCGAATAGAACTGAATCGGCGGGAGCATGAACGATAAGATCCGCATACGCTTGAAGGCGTACGACTACCGACTCTTGGACCAGTCCGTGCGCGAGATCGTCGACACCGTTCGGCGCACGGGCGGCCGCGTCGCGGGGCCGATCCCGCTGCCGACGCGGATCGAGCGATTCACCGTGAATCGCTCGCCGCACGTCGACAAGAAGTCTCGCGAACAATTCGAGATTCGGACGCACAAGCGTTTGTTGGACATCCTCGACCCCACGCAGCAGACGATCGACGCGCTCGGAAAGCTCGATCTCGCGGCTGGTGTCGATGTGGAGATCAAGCTCCAGTAGTGGGCTGAAGGCTTAAGAAGGTAGCACTCCATGGCGCTCGGATTGATCGGTAAGAAGGTGGGCATGACCCAGGTCTACACCGATGCGGGGACCCTGGTCCCGGTAACGGTGATCGAGGCCGGTCCGTGCACCGTGGTGCAGACCAAGACGGCTGCGACCGACGGCTATGCCGCGGTTCAGCTCGGTTTCGGCGAGAAGAAGCCGCAGCGGGTTTCGAAGGCGTATCGGGAACACTGCGTGAAGGCGGGCAAGGGCGTCTTCCGCGTTCTCAAGGAGTTCCGCCTTGGTGAGGGCAGCGAGGCGTTGAGCCCGGGCCAAGAGGTCGAGGTGGGGTCGCTGTTCAAGGCGGGCGACCACATCGACGTGACCGGTACGAGCAAGGGGCGCGGCTATGCCGGCGTCATCAAGCGGCACGGTTTTGCTGGATTTCCGGCGAGCCACGGTACGCACGAGTATTTCCGGCATGGCGGCGCGATCGGCAACCGGTCGTACCCGGGTCGCGTCTTCAAGGGGAAGCGGATGGCGGGGCACTACGGCGCCGAGCGTGTGACGACGCAGAATCTCGAGGTCGTCGAGGTCCGTCCGGAGCAGAACCTTCTTTTCGTGCGCGGGGCGATTCCCGGCGCGCGCGGTGGGGTCGTTCTATTGAACCCCTCGGTCAAGGCGAGTGAGCGGACCGGTGAAGAAGCGTCCGGCGACGAGAAGGCATGAGTGAGATGAAGGTTCCCGTCCTCACGAAAACGAAAGAAAGCTCGGGCGAGATCGAGCTGCCGACCAGCGTCTTCGAGGGCCCTGTTCGTCGCCACCTGCTCTACGAGGTGGTGAAGATGCAGAACGCCAACCGGCGCGCCGGGACCTCGTCGGTCAAAACGCGCGGCACGGTGAGTGGCGGCGGCAAGAAGCCCTGGCGGCAGAAAGGCACCGGGCGTGCGCGCGCGGGTACGATTCGTTCGCCGTTGTGGCCTGGGGGCGCGATCGTGCACGGTCCGCAGCCTCGCAGCTACGCCTATCGGCTACCGTCGAGCGCCCGCCGCGCGGCTCTGAAGTCGGCGCTGGCGCTCAAGCTCAAGGAAGACAAGCTGGTGGTAATCGACAACCTCGACGTCGAGCCCAAGACCAAGGTCGTGGCGAGCATGCTGGCGGCGCTCGGAGTCGAGAGCGCGTTGTTCGTCACCGACGGGGAAAACACCAATCTCGAGCGCGCTACCAAGAACATCCCGCGGGTCAAGACTCTCCGCGCCGAAGGGGCGAACGTCTACGACATTCTTCGCTATCGGCACCTGGTCGTGACTCGCGAGGCGATCTCCGCTCTGCAGGGGAGGGTCGAGGGATGAAGGATCTGTTTCAAGTCATCGACGCACCGCTGATCACGGAAAAAGGTACGCTGCTCGCGGAAGACGGCAACCAGGTTCTCTTCCGGGTTCCGAGCGCGGCCAATAAGACCGAGATTCGCCAGGCGGTGGAGAAGTTGTTCGACGTCAAGGTCGTCAAAGTGCGCACCCTCAACTACCTCGGCAAGACCCGCCGGGTGGGGCGCATCGTCGGCCGTCGTCCGGCTTGGAAGAAGGCTTACGTGACGCTCGCCGAGGGGCAGAGCATCGACTTCTTCGAGGGAGCTTGAGGCGAATGCCTACCAGACAATACAAACCGACATCTCCGGGACGACGCGACCAGTCGGTTTCCGACTTCGCCGAGATCACCAAGAACAAGAAGCCGGAGAAACGCCTGCTCGATTCGCGGAAGCGTTCCGGCGGACGCAACTCGCTTGGCCGCATGACGGTGCGCCACCGCGGCGGCGGCCACAAGCGTCGCTACCGCATCGTCGACTTCAAGCGCACCAAGGAGCAAGTGCCCGCCAAGGTGGCCGCAATCGAGTACGATCCGAATCGTTCGGCTCGTCTCGCGCTGCTGCACTACGCCGATGGCGAGAAGGCCTACATCCTGTCGCCGGTCGGATTGCGCGTCGGAGATACCGTGCAGGCCGGAATCGGCGCCGACATTCGGCCGGGTAACGCGATGCCGCTGACCAACATTCCGCTCGGTACGATGGTGCACAACGTCGAGCTTCGCCCCGGTCGCGGTGGGCAACTCGGTCGGAGCGCCGGTGCGGGTATCCAGCTCATGGCGAAAGAGGGCAAGATGGCCCTGCTCAAGCTACCTTCCGGGGAGTTGCGGATGGTGCAGGGCGTATGCCGCGCGACCATCGGTGAAATCGGCAATAGCGAGCACTCCAACATTTCGCTCGGTAAAGCCGGGCGCAAGCGCTGGCTCGGGCGTCGTCCGAAAGTTCGCGGCATCGCCATGAACCCCGTCGACCACCCGCACGGCGGTGGTGAGGGGCGCTCCAAGGGGAATCACCCGCAGAGCCCGTGGGGCTGGCCCACCAAGGGGTATCGCACGCGGCACAATCCGCGAACCGATCGCTACATCGTCAAGCGACGGGGCAAGAAGTAAGGGGGCATCGTGGCGCGTTCGATCAAAAAGGGACCGTTCATCGACGACCATCTGCTGAAGAAGGTGGATGCCATGGAGTCGTCCGGTGAGAAGCGCATCATCCGCACGTGGTCGCGTCGTTCGACGATCAGCCCGGAGATGGTGGGGCATACCTTCGCTGTGCACAACGGGCGCAAGTTCATCCCGGTCTACGTGTCGGAGAACATGGTCGGTCACAAGCTCGGGGAGTTCTCGCCGACCCGTACTTTCCACGGCCACTCGGGCGACCGGAAAGCCGACAAGGGGAAGTAAGAAATGGAAGCCCGCGCAGTCAACCGCCACCTGCGAATCTCGCCGCGCAAGATGCGTCTTGTCGTCGATCTGGTTCGTGGGAAGAACGTCGGGGAGGCGTTGGCGATGCTCGAGCATCTCCCCAAGAAGGGCGCCGGCATCGTATCGAAGACTTTACGGTCCGTCGTTGCCAACGCGGAGAATACGCAGTCGGTCGACGTCGATCGCTTGTACATCAAGACGATTGCGGTCGACGGCGGAGCAGTCATGAAACGTCACATGCCGCGCGCTCACGGCCGCGCGACGGTCATCCGCAAGCGGACATCGCACCTCACCGTCGTGGTCGACGAGCGATAGGGCAGGAGATCCAATGGGTCAGAAAGTACATCCGCGGGGCTTTCGCCTCGGAGTCATCGAGACCAGCGACTCGAGGTGGTTCGCGCGGCGAGACTACGACGTTCTGCTGCACGAAGATCTGAAGCTGCGCAAGTTCCTCAAGCAGAAGCTGTACCACGCGGGCATCTCCAAGGTGGAGATCGAGCGCGCGGCGAATAAGGCCAAGATCAACATTTACACCGCTCGGCCGGGAATCGTGATCGGCAAGAAGGGCGCCGAGATTGAGAAGCTCAAGAGCGAGCTGGCCGCGATGACCGAGCGCGAGACGTTCATCAACATCCACGAGGTGCGTCGTCCCGACCTCGACGGGCAACTGGTGGCCGAGAATATCGCCCTTCAGCTCGAGCGCCGCGTCGCCTTCCGACGGGCGATGAAGGAAGCGGTGAGTCGTGGGATGCGGATGGGCGCGCAGGGGATCAAGGTTCGCTGCGGCGGCCGCCTGGGCGGCGCCGAGATCGCGCGCTCCGAGTGGTATCGCGAGGGGCGCGTCCCCCTCCACACTTTGCGAGCCGACATCAGCTACGGCACGGCCGAGGCCAAGACCACCTACGGAATCATTGGGGTGAAGGTCTGGATCTTCCGCGGGGAAATTCTCACCCGGCAGGAGGAGGAGCAGAAGACGCCGGTAGGCGTCTGAGCGCGGAGAGAACGCAATGCTGGCTCCAAAGAAACTCAAGTTTCGCAAGCGCTTCAAAGGGCGCCGCGCCGGGGTTGCCCACCGTGGCTCGACGCTGGCCTTTGGCGACTACGGACTGCAGGCGACCGATCGAGGATGGGTGACTGCCCGGCAGATCGAGGCCGCCCGTATCGCGCTCACCCGCCGCATCAAGCGTGGTGGACGCGTGTGGATTCGCATCTTCCCGGACAAGCCTCTGTCGAAGAAGCCGGCCGAGACCCGAATGGGGAAGGGAAAAGGCAACCCGGAGCAGTGGGTGGCCGTGGTCAAGCCGGGGCGCATCATCTTTGAGATGGAGGGGGTCGCGCCGGATATCGCTCGCGAGGCGATGCGTCTGGCCGCGCGCAAGCTGGCGATCTCGACGCAATACTGCGAGCGCCCGGGGATCGAACATCATGCGAGCTAAGGAAATCCGAGAGCTCAGCGAGCAGGAGCTCGACTCCAAAGAAGAAGAATTGACGGAAACGATTTTCCGCTTCCGGCTTCGCCGAGGTACCGGCCAACTCGACAGCGCGGCTGCTCTAAAGTCGGCGCGTCGTGATCTGGCTCGGATCAAGACGGTGAGGAACGAGCGGGCGGCGACGCGAGGCGATCAGGCATGACGCGCGGAAAGACGAAAGTTCGAGAAGGGGTCGTTGTCAGCAACGCCATGGACAAGACGGCGGTCGTGACCGTCAGCCGTCTGGTGAAGCACCCCCGCTACAAGAAGTTCGTGAAGCGTCGCAAACGTTTCAAAGTTCACGACGAGAACAACGAGTGCAACGTCGGCGATCGCGTTTCGATCGCGGAGATGCGCCCGCTCAGCAAGGACAAGCGTTGGCGTCTCCAGAAAATCGTCGAGAGGGCTGTCTGAGGATCGCCTCGGAAGTGCGTGGATCGAAGATATGGTGCAGACGGAAACAGTATTGGACGTGGCGGACAATTCGGGTGCGCGCCGGGTGCTCTGCATCAAGGTCCTTGGCGGGTCGCGGCGAAAATACGCCTCGGTGGGCGATATTATCGTCGTCAGTGTGAAGGAAGCGGCGCCGAATTCGAAAGTGAAGAAGGGCGACGTCATGAAGGCGGTCGTGGTTCGCACTGCGAAAGAAGTCGGCCGGCCGGACGGGTCCTACATTCGTTTCGACAACAACTCCGCGGTTTTGATCGACAATCAAAGGGAGCCGGTAGGGACTCGTATCTTCGGCCCGGTGGCGCGCGAGTTGCGCGCCAAGCGGTTCATGAAGATCTTGTCTTTGGCGCCCGAGGTCCTCTGAGGCGGCTATGCGAGCTCGGATCAAAAAGAACGACACGGTGGTCGTGATCGCCGGCAAGGAAAAGGGCAAGAGCGGCAAGGTGCTGCGCGTGATGCCCTCGGCCGGTCGCGCCATCGTCGAGAGCCTCAACATGGTGAAGAGGCATTCCAGGGCGACCGGCCCGCAGTCTCCGTCCGGCATCGTCGAGAAGGAAGCGCCGATTCACCTATCGAATCTGATGTACCTGTGCGAGAAGTGCAACGCGACATCCCGGCTCGGAAAGACGGAGCTGTCCGACGGGAAGAGGGTTCGCCTCTGTCGCCGCTGCGGCGAGCAGGTGGATGGGTAAGCGATGCCACGCTTGAAAGACAAGTACCGCGCGGAGATCTCTCCGCAGCTGAAGAAGGACCTCGGCTACAAGAACGTGAGCCAGGTGCCCAAGGTCGAGAAAGTCGTTCTCAACATGGGGCTCGGCGAGGCGATCCAGAACGCCAAGGTGATGGACGGAGCGGTCCAGGAGCTGACCGCCATCTCCGGTCAGAAGCCGGTCGTCACCAAGGCGCGCAAGGCGATCGCAAACTTCAAGTTGCGCGAGGGCATGGCGATCGGCTGCAGTGTGACCCTGCGCGGCGACCGGATGTACGAGTTCCTCGACCGCTTGGTGACGCTGGCGCTGCCGCGCGTGCGTGACTTTCGAGGTATTTCGGACCGCTCGTTCGACGGCCGCGGCAATTACTCGCTCGGCATTCGCGAGCAGATCATTTTCCCGGAGATCGACCTCGACAAGGTGGACAAGGTCCGCGGGATGAGCGTTTCGATCGTAACCACCGCGAGCACGGATGCGGAAGGCAAGGCGCTGCTCAAGGCGCTGGGGATGCCCTTCCGGGCCTAGGAGAGAGCAACGTGGCCAAAATCAGCATGCGAATGAAGACGCAGCGTCCGCCTAAGTTCAAGGTGCGGCAGAAGAATCGCTGCCCACTGTGTGGAAGAGCGCGCGCTTACTATCGCCGTTTTGGCATGTGCCGGCTCTGCTTGCGTGACCTCGCGTTGAGCGGACAGATTCCGGGCATGCGCAAGGCGAGCTGGTAGGAGACAAACGATGTCGATGACCGATCCAATTGCCGACCTCCTGACACGCGTTCGAAACGGCGCGAAGGCGCGCAAGGAATACGTCGAGATGCCGTGGTCCAAGGTGAAGGTAGGCGTGGCCGAAGTGATGGTCGCAGAGGGCTTCCTCAAGGACGTCAACGTGGTCGAGATCGATGGCAACAAGAAGAATCTGCGAGTCTGGATTCGCTACGACAGGGCCAACCGCCCGGTCATCCAGGGGATCCGGCGCGTCAGCCGTCCGAGCTATCGGATCTACGTCGGCGCGAAGTCGATGCCGTCGGTGCGCCGCGGTTTGGGTGTGAACATCGTTTCGACGCCGGCCGGGATCATGCCGGACCGCGAGGCGACACGACGCAACGTCGGTGGCGAGTTGCTCTGTTCGATTTGGTGATTTGCGATGTCGAGAATCGGTAGACTGCCCATCCAGATTCCGGATGGCGTGAAGATCAAGGAAGACGGCAACGTCGTCTCGGTCGAGGGGCCGAAGGGCAAGGCGCAGTACGCCCTGCCGGACAACATCGCGATCTCGATCGAAGACGGTACGATGCACGTGCGTCGCGACGGCGACGGGCGCGACGAGCGAGCCAAGCACGGTCTCGCCCGGAAGCTGATCGCCAACATGGTCGAGGGCGTCAGCAAGGGATACGCGCTGACCCTGGAGATCGTCGGCGTCGGGTATCGCGCCGACGTGAAGGGGAAGCAGATTCACTTGAACCTCGGATACTCGCACCCGATCGTCTACACGCTGCCCGACGCGGTCACCGCCAAGGTCGACAAGCAGACGGTGTTGACGATGGAGTCGGCCGACAAGCAGATCCTCGGTGAGGTTACCGCCCAGATCCGGGCCCTTCGTCCCCCCGAGCCCTACAAGGGGAAGGGCGTCAAGTATTCGACCGAGCGAATCCGCCGCAAGGCCGGTAAAGCGGCCGGCGCCGGCGGGAGGTAGTAGATGGCAACCGCGCGAAGACAATTGGCGCGCACGCGCCGCCAGACGAGAGTTCGGAGGAGCGTGCGAGGTACAGCTGATATTCCCCGGCTGACGATATTCCGCAGCAACAAGCACATGTACGCTCAGGTCATTTCCGACGAGACGGGGCAGACCCTGGCGGCTTCTTCGACCCTCAAGGTCGGAGGCGGCTCCGGCAATCGCGGTGCGGCCCGCAAGGTGGGCGAGCAGATCGGCGAGATGTGCAAGGAGCGCAATATCGAGCGGGTGGTTTTCGATCGCAACGGTTTTCTCTTTCACGGCCGAGTCAAAGAAGTGGCCGAAGGCGCCCGCGCAGCGGGACTGAAGTTCTGAGGAGCACGGAATGGCCATTGGTCGAGGGCGCGATCGGATCGAGATCCAAGGCGTCGAATTCAAAGAGAAGGTCGTCCACATCAACCGCGTCGCGAAGGTCGTGAAGGGTGGCCGTCGCTTCAGTTTTGGCGCGTTGGTCGTGGTCGGTAACTTTCAGGGCCAGGTCGGCTACGGCCACGGCAAGGCGAAGGAAGTGCCGGAAGCGATCCGCAAGGCGATCGAGGCCGCCAAGAAGGCGTTGGTGACGGTGCCGATCTCGGAGGGAACGATTCCGTTCGAGGTCAAGGGGCGTTACGGTGCCGGGCACGTCCTGCTGCGCCCGGCCGGACAGGGGACCGGCGTGATCGCCGGCGGCGGAGTCCGCGCCGTCATCGAGCTTTCCGGGATCCGCAACGTTCTCACCAAGTGCCTCGGTTCGCACAATCCCCACAACATGGTGAAGGCGACGATCGCAGCCCTGGAAGAGCTGCAGACGGCCGAAGAAGTGGCGGAACGCCGCGGCAAAACGGTCGAAGAACTGTCGGCCTGAGGAAGACATGGCTGAAAAGGTAAAATTGACGCTCACCGGAAGCCCGATCGGTTGCGTCCAACGCCAGCGCCAGACTCTGCGGGGTCTCGGGCTGACGCGGGTCGGCAAGACCGTCGAGATCGAGAAGACGCCGGCGACCTTGGGGATGATCAAGAAGGTCTCCCACCTCGTCCGCATCGAGTCTGAGTAGGTGATCGTATGGATCTGAGTAATCTCTCCCCAGCCAAGGGGGCGGTGAAGAACCGCAAGCGTCTCGGGCGCGGCCCGGGTTCCGGCCTCGGCAAGACATCGGGTCGTGGACACAAGGGCGCCGGGCAACGCGCCGGCGCCAATTCCAAGCCGGGCTTCGAGGGCGGCCAGATGCCGCTGCAGAGACGTTTGCCGAAGCACGGTTTTCGCAATCCGTTTCGGGTCGAGTATTCGGTCGTCAACCTCGCCGAGCTCGAGCAGCGTTTCGAGAGTGGCGCCGAGGTCGATCCCAAGGTTCTGCTCGAGAAGCGGATGGTGCGCAAAGGCATGCCGGTCAAGATTCTGGCACGCGGTGAAATCACCAAGAATCTGAACGTCAAGGCCCACGCTTTCAGCGAGAAGGCCAAATCGGGTATTGCCGCCGCCGGCGGCAGTGCCGAGGTGATCGAGCGTGCTTGAAGGTTTCTCAAACGCGTCGCGCATACCGGAGCTTCGCCGCCGCCTGCTGTTTACGCTGGCGATGTTGGCGGTGTACCGGATCGGCGTGGCGATTCCGACGCCCGGCATCGACGGCAAGG
Organism: Candidatus Binatia bacterium; assembly: GCA_028282445.1. Classification (GTDB taxonomy): domain Bacteria; phylum Desulfobacterota; class Binatia; order HRBIN30; family CADEER01; genus CADEER01. The sequence continues at coordinate 9,161 of JANQHZ010000436.1, forward strand.
CGTTGGGGGAATTCTTCGAGTCGGTGTCGAACACCGTTCTCGGCTTGGTGAATCTGTTTTCGGGCGGTGCCCTCGAGCAGTTCTCGATCTTCGCCCTGGGAATCATGCCGTACATCAGCGCCTCGATCATCCTGCAGCTGATGACCGTCGTCATTCCGCACCTCGAGCGTCTTTCGAAAGAGGGCGAGGCCGGCCGGCGCAAGATTACGCAGTACACGCGCTACGGCACCGTGATTCTGTCGGTGGTGCAGGGAATGTTCATCAGCATCGGCCTCGAGAAGCTCCAGTCACCGGGTGGTGCACCGGTCGTCTTCGATCCGGGCTGGGGCTTTCGCTTCATGACCATCGTGACGCTGACGTCGGGGACGGCGTTCCTCATGTGGTTGGGTGAGCAGATCACCGAGCGCGGCATCGGCAACGGGATCTCCCTGATCATCTTCGCGGGCATCGTCGCGGCGCTGCCGTCGGCGCTGATCACGACCGCGCAGTTCGTCCGCGAAGGGCAGCTCCAGATCCTGCCTCTGCTCTTCCTGTTGGTGCTCATGGTCGCCGTGATCGGCGCGATCATCTTCATCGAGCGAGGCCAGAGGCGGATACCGGTCAACTACGCCAAACGACAAGTCGGGCGGAAGATGTACGGTGGGCAGAGCTCGCACCTGCCGCTCAAGGTCAATACGGCCGGAGTGATTCCGCCGATCTTCGCGTCTTCGTTGCTGGTCTTTCCGACCACGATCACGCAGTTCGTCGACCATCCGTACGCGCGCGCCGCGAGCGACTATCTCGCGCCCGGGACCTGGGCCTACACGCTTCTCTTCGTCGGCCTGATCATCTTCTTCTGTTACTTCTATACAGCGGTCACGTTCAACACGAGCGACGTCGCCGAGAACATGAAGAAGTTCGGTGGATTCATTCCCGGGATCAGGCCGGGGCAACGAACCGCGGACTACATCGACCGAGTTCTGTCCCGCATCACCCTCGGTGGTGCCATCTACGTCGCGGCGATTTGTGTGCTTCCGACGATCTTGATCGGGTACTTCAACGTTCCGTTCTTCTTCGGCGGCACGGCACTGCTGATCGTCGTGGGTGTTGCGCTCGATACGGTGGCGCAAATGGAGACGCACCTGCTGACCCGGAGCTACGAAGGGTTCATGCGCAAGGGGCGTGTGCGCGGTCGCAAAGGCTAAGCGGGTTTCGGGAATCGGACATGCGAGCGGTATTGCTAGGGCCTCCGGGGGCCGGGAAGGGGACGCAGGCGGACTTGATCCGAACCAGCTTGGGCGTTCCCCATATCTCGACCGGCGATCTTCTGCGTACCGCGGTGCAGAATCAGACCGAATTGGGAAAGCAGGCAAAAGCGTTCATGGACGAGGGCAAGCTGGTTCCGGACGAGCTCGTGATTGGGCTGATCCGCGAGCGTCTGCAGAGCGATGCCGCTGCCGGTTTCCTGCTCGACGGCTTTCCTCGCAATCTGGCGCAAGGCCAGACGCTCGCCGAGTTGCTCGACGAGAATTCGGTCACGCTCGACCACGTTGTGAGCCTGAACGTGCCGGTCGACGAACTGGTCAAGCGGATGATGGGGCGCGGTCGGTCGGACGACAACGAAGAGACCATCCGAGCCCGCCTGGATGTGTACGAGAACGAGACTGCGCCGCTGTGCGATTTCTATCGCGAGCGCGGAGTTCTCCGCGAGATCGACGGGCTCGGGACTCCCGACGAAATTTCCCAACGAGTCCTTGCCCAGGTGAAGTGAAGGGCGCGCAGGAGAAGAGCCGTGAAGGTCAGAGCCTCAGTAAAGCAGCTTTGCAAAGACTGTAAGATCATTCGCCGCAAAGGCGTCGTGCGGGTTGTGTGCAAGAACCCGCGCCACAAGCAGCGGCAGGGATAGGTAGGAGAGATCATGGCACGTATCGCGGGAGTCGATCTTCCCCGGAACAAGCGAGTCGAGGTCGCGCTGACTTACCTGTTCGGCGTGGGCCGTTCGTTGGCGCGGGAGATCCTGGACAAGGCGGGTGTCGACCCGGCGGTGAACAGCGACGCGCTGGCCGACGAGGACGTCGTCAAGATTCGCCAGGTGATCGACCAATCCTACAAGGTGGAGGGCGACCTGCGGCGCGAGATCGCCATGAACATCAAGCGTCACATGGATCTCGGCACCTACCGCGGCATGCGGCACCGCCGCAATCTGCCGGCACGCGGACAACGCACCCACACCAACGCGCGCACCCGCAAGGGCCCGCGCCGCGCGATTGCCGGCAAGAAGAAAGCACCGAAGTAAATCTCCCACGGATCGAATCCGATGGGCGAGGGAGTAGCGAATGGCTAAGCAGGGCGCCGGCGACAAGGCCGGAAAGAAGAAGAAGGTCAAACGAGTCGTCACCGAGGGGGTGGTGCACATCAACTCGACCTTCAACAACACCATCGTCAGCATCACCGACAACACCGGCAACGTGATCGCCTGGTCGACGGCCGGCTCGGTCGGTTTCAAGGGGTCCCGCAAGGGAACCCCGTTTGCGGCGCAGCTCGCAGCCGATGCGGCGGCCAAGAAGGCGCAGGAGAGCGGAATGCGCTCGGTCCAGGTCGAAGTCAAAGGACCCGGTGCCGGCCGCGAATCGGCGCTGCGCTCGTTGCAAGGCGCAGGCTTCAACATCTCGATCATTCGCGACGTAACGCCCATTCCCCACAACGGTTGCCGCGCTCCCAAGCGCCGCCGAGTGTAGGAGGTAGATCCTAGTGGCTCGCTATATCGACTCCGTCTGCCGGCAGTGCCGGCGTGAAGGTCTCAAGCTGTTCCTGAAGGGCGAACGTTGCTACACGGACAAGTGCGCGATCGAACGGCGCAACTATCCGCCGGGTGTCCACGGCCAGGGGCGGCAGAAGTTCTCCGAGTACGCCCTGCAGCTGCGCGAGAAGCAAAAAGTGAAGCGCATGTACGGCCTGCTGGAAGGTCAGTTTCGCAGCTATTTCCAGAAAGCTGCACGCTCGAAAGGTGTCACCGGCGAGATCCTGCTGCAGTTCCTCGAACGTCGGCTCGACAACATGGTGTATCGAATGGGGTTCGCGACCTCGCGAGCTGAGGCGCGTCAGATGGTTCGCCACGGCCACATCACGGTGAACGGTCGCAAGGTCGATATCCCGTCGGCGCTCCTCAAGGTGGGGGATGTGGTCGCGGTGCGCGAGAAGAGCCGGAAGATCACTCGAATCCAGGAAGCGCTGGCACAGGCCGAACATCGCGGTGCCCCGGATTGGTTGGAAGTCCAAACCGAAGCGTTCTCCGGACGCGTAAAGATGCTCCCGCAACGCGAGGAGCTGACAATGCCCATCAACGAGCAGCTCATCGTCGAGCTGTACTCGAAGTAACGAACAGCACCTCAGTCCTCGACTTGGAGGTCATGGATGCAACTACAACGTAATTGGCGCGATCTACTGAAGCCGCAAGCTCTGGAGGCAGAAGACCGGAGCATGTCGGCTACCCACGGGAAGTTCGTCGGCGAGCCCTTCGAACGAGGCTTCGGCACCACGATCGGTAATGCCCTGCGTAGGATTCTGCTTTCCTCGCTGCAGGGGGCCGCGATCGCGGGTGTTCGCTTCGAGGGGGTGCTTCACGAGTTCTCGACCCTTCCCGGGGTGCGAGAGGACGTCACCGACATCGTCCTCAATCTGAAGCAGGTACGCTTCAAGCTGCACGAAGGGCTCGAGGCGACCGCTCGCTTGGAAGCGCGTGGCGAGGGAGTCGTTCGTGCCGGTGATATCGACGCCGGCCCGAATCTCGAGATCCTCAACCCCGAGCTCGAGATTGCGACGCTCTCGAAAGAGGGCGCGATCGAGGCCGAGCTGGACGTCAAGATGGGGCGTGGTTACGTCACGGCCGATCGCAACAAGGACGAGGATGCGCCGGTGGGCACCATTCCAATCGACTCGGTCTATTCGCCGATTCGCAAGGTCAACTACACGGTCACCAACGCTCGTGTGGGTCAGCGCACCGACTACGACAAGCTGACGATGGAAGTTTGGACCGATGGTTCGGTGCGACCGGATGACGCGATCGCCTACGCGGCGCGCATTCTCCAGGACCAGCTCAACATCTTCATCAACTTCGAAGAGACGGCCGAAATGGCGGAAGAGGACGAGTCGCAAGAGCCGTCCCTCAACGAGAATCTGTTTCGCCCGGTCGCCGAGCTCGAGCTGTCGGTTCGTTCCGCCAACTGCCTGCAGAATGCCGACATCAAGTTCATCGGCGAGCTGGTACAGCGCAGCGAGGGCGAGATGCTGAAGACCAAGAACTTCGGCCGCAAGTCTCTCAACGAGATCAAGGAAATCCTGCGCGAGATGGATCTCGATTTCGGCATGCAAATCGACAACTTCCCGGGTCGCGAGGAGTTGGACGAGCGACTCGCACGCGAAAAGGAAAGCGCGTAGAGTCGGGAAACCGCGAGTAACCAGATGAGACACCGAAAATCCGGACGAAAGCTCAACCGCTCGGCGCCGCATCGCAAGGCGATGTTTCGCAATATGGTGACGTCGCTGCTCGAGCACGAGCACATCCAGACGACCGACGCCAAGGCGAAGGAGCTTCGCCGTTACGCCGAGCGCATGGTCACCCTCGGCAAGAGGGGCACTCTGCACGCGCGTCGCCAGGCTCTGTCGTTCGTCCGTGACAGCGATGTCGTGAAGAAGCTCTTCGACGATATCGCACCGCGCTTCGCTGATCGCCCGGGCGGTTACACCCGCATCACCAAGCTCGGGATGCGCCGTGGAGATGCCGCGCCGCTGTCGCTGATCGAGCTCACCGAGCGCGGCGATCGAGCGATTTCGGAAGCCGAGAAGAAGCGCGAACGCCGCCGCCGCGCAGCCGAGAAGAAGCGCAAAGCCGACGAAGCGATGCCGCCCGCCTGAGGGCGGCGCGACCCAACCGGCCTTGCCTGCTGTCGCCGACAGACTGCTTCTCGGCAGCGATCCGGTGACGGGCGCCTGCGGCTGCATTGCGGGCCGGTGGAGCGGCGGCACAGGCGGTGCCGAAGAGCGGAGAGGGCGGGATTTGAACCCGCGGTACCCTTGTGAGGTACACACGCTTAGCAGGCGTGCGCCTTCGACCACTCGGCCACCTCTCCGTGCACCTCGGTCAGCTGGTTTCATGCATCTTTCGCCTCGCCAGGTCAACTCGGGGGGCGCTCCGCTCGGCCCCGGCCGACGGCGCGGGTGGCTGCGTTTCGCGCGTGTAGCCGCGCTCCTGGTCGCTTGCTCGCTGCTCGGCTCGGTGGCGCCGGCGCGTGCGACCGACTACGCCGATCGCGTCTACGAGCGAACCCTGGCCAACGGTCTCAAGCTGATCTTGCTCGAGGATCACAAGTCGCCGGTGGGCGTGATTCAGGTCTACTATCGCGTCGGTTCGCGCAACGACCTGCCCGGAAAGTCGGGACGAGCCCACCTGCTCGAGCATATGATGTTCAAGGGGACGCAGAAGACCGGTCCCGAAGAGTACAGTCAGGTCGTCCAGCGCAACGGCGGACGCACCAACGCCTTCACCTCGCGCGACCGAACGACGTATTTCGCCTCGATCGCTGCGGACCGCCTGGGAGTGGTCATCGACCTCGAGGCGGACCGGATGGAGAACCTGGTGATCTCCGAGCAGGAATACGACCCGGAGAAACTCGTCGTGACCGAGGAGCGACGCCTGCGCGTCGACAATCAGCCGACCGGCGACCTCTTCGAGCGCTTGTACGCAACCGCCTTCCAAGCCCATCCGTACCGTCTGCCGATCATCGGCTGGATGACCGACATCGAGCGGTCGACCGCGCAAGACCTGCGTGAGTTCTACGACGTGTACTACGTGCCCAACAACGCCTTCGTCGTCGCGGTCGGTGACTTCGTTGCCGCCGAGTTGGCCGATCGCCTGGAGCAGGCTTTCGGGGGCATCCCGGCGGGTTCGCTCCCTCCCGCCGTGCGCAGTGTCGAGCCGACCCAGACCGGCGAGCGACGGGTCGAGCTCCGTCGCCAGGCGCAGCTGCCGATGGTGGCGGTCGCCCACCATGTTCCCAATCTGCACAGCGCCGACGGCGCGGCCCTCGAGGTGCTTTCGCAGATCCTGGCCGGTGGAAAGAGCTCCCGCCTGTACCAGAAGCTGGTCTACCGCGAACGCGTCGCGCT
>JANQHZ010000492.1 GCA_028282445.1 Candidatus Binatia bacterium
CAGGATGATCGCGACGGCGCAAACCAAGACTGCGATCCACGGTGCGATCGGAAATCCGTCCGGCCGCGGAGAGGGAGAGCTCGCCTCGACCACCACGGTTACGCGCGCCCAAAACTCTTTGTCGAGACGCGAGACGAGTGTTGAACGCAGTCGCTCGGCCGCAGCCACGGCGTCGGGGGCGAGCTCGCTCCGGGGCGGATTCAGCTCCAGCTCGTACCCCGGCTCGTTCTCGGCCGGCGCAATCCGCAAGCGGAATGGTGCGCGGTCCGCCCCGCCGAGCGAGAAGACGAAGGCTCCGTCGGCAACGCCGATGCCCTCGATCCGGTAGCCGCCGGCAACGGCTCCCCCTGGTGTCAACGGTGCGATCAACCGGAGAACCTCCGGCTCCCAACCGGCAGGAATGACGCGCTCGCCGGCGAACACCGGCTCCGGCAACCACGCGACGAGGAGGACGACGAGCGATCGCGCCACGGAGCCGAGGACGGCGGGCGGGCGGAAAGAGATCATCCCAACGTGCTTCTCGCTGTGCGTTCTCGCGGTGAAAGCCCGTCCCCGAGCAGCTTCCCACGCCCAGGCAGAAGCGGCCACCTTCACTCGAGATATCCCAGCGCACGCAGTCGTTCGCGATCCTCGTCGTCGAGCGGAGCATCGATCTCCGGCGCCGCAAAACGGGGCCAGCGTTGCTCCCATTGCGTCAGTCGGCGGCGCATTTCGCGCAGACGGCCGGGCTCGCTCGCCGATCGGTCTTCCTTCTCGGCCGCGTCGCGCTCGAGGTCGAACAACCGCTCGAACTTGGTCGGGGCTTCGCTGCGATAGAGCTTCCAGCCGTCCAAGGTGAGCGATCGCTGTTTGCGGTCGCCTCGGTCGAGCTCGGTGAAAGCGGCTCGGGCTTCGACGTCGCGTCCGCGAAGCTGCGGCAACAAGCTCGCGCCGGCCGTCTCCGACGGCAGGTCGATGCCGACCGCTTCGAGGATGGTCGGATACAAATCGAGTAAGCTCACCGGCGACTGCACTCGGCGCGCTCCCGTCTGATCGGGCAAGCGGATCAAGAGCGGGATCCGAATTTCCTCGTTGAAGAGCGAGTGGCCGTGACCCATCTTGCCGTGCTCGAAAAACGCCTCGCCATGATCCGACGTCACGATCACCAGTTCCTCGGCCCCCAAGCCCAGAGCCTCAAACAGCTGCTCGAGGCATTCATCGACGTAGCGAATCTCGCTGTCGTAGCGCAGCCCCATGTCGACGAAGGTCTCGATCGCGTCGGCCTTCTGTTCGGAAACGTCAGACGCGGGGGTCGGCGGCGGCGAAGCGGCTCGGTACTCGTCCACCCAGGGCTGACGCTCTTCGTACGGCCAGTGCGGATCGAGATAGTGCACCCACAGGAAGAACGGTGACGCCGCTTGCAAGCGATCGCCGAGCAGCAGCGCCTTCTCATTGACTTCAGCGGCCGATTGCCAGTCGAGCTCTTCGAGCACGTCGAATCCTTGTGCGAATCCGGTCGCCTCGGTCAGGTGGCCGTTGGTCGAGATTCCAAAGGTCTGGTAGCCACGACGCTTCAAAACTTCCGCAAGCGTGTCGAAGTCGTCGCTCAAGCGTTCCTGATTGAGGACCTTTCGCTTGTCGACAAATCCGGTGACGATACCGTGAGACCGTGGCGGCAGCGAGGTGAAAAGCGACGCCATCGACGGTGCGGTCCACGATGAGGTCGAGTGGGCGTTCTCGAACAACGTCGCGCGGCTGGCGAGTTGCTCGAGAAACGGCGTCGTAGCGCGCTCGTAGCCGTAGACAGACATGCGATCGGCGCGCAGCGTATCGATCGTCACCAGGACTACGTTCGGCCCGGCCGACCGCTCCGAGCTCGTGCAACTCGCCCCACCGATCGACACGAGCAAGGCGAGGATCGCGCCCAGCTTTCGGTTGGTATCCTTCATCGTCATACGCAGCGCTCGCCCGCGAGTCCGGAGTGCGGCAAGTTCGACTCTTCGCACCGCAGTCGCCGTCCTCCTCTACCCAATCCGAAGCCGCAATTGAATGGCCGACGCCTACGGCTGGGCGCAGGGGGGCGAGATTTGCGATCCCCCCGATGATCTCATACGTTTTGGCCCGTGTTGCCGACCGGTCGTGAGTGGGACAACCAACCGTGAGAGCGTCGGACGAACGGGGCGGCAGCACCGCGCTCCTACTGCTGTTGGCGCTTGCCACAGCGGTGCGGCTCGGGGCCTGGTGGCTTACCGCGGCAACGCCGATCTTCAACGACGAGGTATTCTACTACATCGGCCCGCTACAGTGGCTGCAAGGCAATCAACCCTTCGACTTGACCCGCCCACCGGCGACGGCGTTGTTCAACGCCGCGGTCATGGAGCTGGCAGGAGTGTCGCCGAGCAACGTCCGCGCCGCCGGCGCCTTGCTCGGCTGCATCGTGGTAGCGCTGGTGTACCCCATCGCTCGCCAGATCGGAGGCCGACGGATCGCTCTGACAGCGACCGCGACCGCCGCGTTGTATCCGACGCTGGTCGGCTATAGCCACTACCTGTACTCTGAAACCCTGTTCCTGGTCTTCACCTTGGCGGCCCTCTGGCTCGTACTGCGCCAAACCCGCAAAGTCTCACTGCTGGAAGTCGCCGCCGCCGGTAGCTTGTGCGGCCTCAGCGCTCTGACGCGGGATGTTGGCATCGCCCTGACCGCCGCGCTCGCGCTGGCGCTCGCACTCTGCGCTAACGCTCGCTTGCCGCGTCGGGCTGCCGCCACGCTGCTGCTGGTGGTGGCGGCGGCAGTCGTCGTAGCACCGTGGTCGATCCATCTCCGACTCTCCGGTGCACGCGGCGGCCTGGTCAGCCAGACCACTTGGCTGAACCTTTACCTCGGCAATCCCGCGCCGGGAAAGCGCGCGACCATGCCACAGTACCTCGCGTTCGGCGATTCCTTCGAAGAGCGCCTCCCGGAGGCTAGAAGGCGCGCCATCGCGGCAATCCGCCAAAGAATGCCGATGTGGCCGGTCGAGAAGCTGGAGAATCTCGTTCCACTGTTTCAACCGACCTCGTTCCCGGTGAAACGACTTCTGGCGCCGGCCGGGCAGCGGCGAGGCGGCGTCGGCGTATGGCGCTACTCGATCCGGTGGCCACCCCTCGACTCACCACAGGCGCGCAGGCTCATGGCATTGCTCACCGCAACCAGCTACATCGCCGTGGCGCTATTGGGTTTCGCAGGTCTCCTGCTGGTCGGCAGAGGACGTCAGGTCGCCGTTCTGTACCTCGTCGTCGCGAGCATCGTCGCACCCGTGATCCTGACGTTTCCGATGACGCGATTTCGCCTGCCGATCGAGCCCATCCTGATCGTCGGCACCGCGGTCATTCTCGGCGGGGGAAGGCGCGTATGGGCAAGCGCCTCGCAATGGCGGCGATTGGCGGCAGCACTCAGCGTTGCCGCGATGGCCGCCCTCCTCTGGGCCGGAGCCAACGCGTTCATGTCCCCGACCCGGTTCTGAAGCCGAATCCGAAGGACTCGCGAACGCTTACTGCTGTCGGCGATAGCCAAAGCGAGCTTCGAGCGCCGCGATCTCGTCGTCGAACAAGTCCTCGAGGTAGGCCCGGTACTCTTCCGGCACGCTCGACTTGGCGGTCGGGTTCACCTCCTCGTGGACGTCACTCGCGATATAGCGGGCATGACTCTCGACCCCGAGGAACGACATCACCTCCAACATGAACTCGCGCGGTCGGCGCGTGATCTCCTCGAACGCGCCGACGTAGAGGTGCCCGGTCTGCAACCGCTCCTCCCAATGGTCGTGGTTGCGGACGTAGTTGGCGCAGGCGACTTGGTACTCGTCGCGGAAGAAATTGCGTAACTCGTCGGCCGGAACCTCATCGACCTTGCGCCCGGTCTTGCGAACCAGATCCTTCTTGGCGTGCGACCAGGCGCGATCGACCGGGTCCCGGATCATC
>JANQHZ010000503.1 GCA_028282445.1 Candidatus Binatia bacterium
GCGCAATCGAGCCGATGTGCACGTTCGGCCATCGACTCGCTCAAACGGTTGGCCGCCTTGCCGGTCGGCGCCAGCACCAGGACATCCGGCAGTCGGCCGTTTCGCCGGCGCTCGTTTTCGGCGAGCACAACCAGAAGATTCGCAACCGTATGCGTCTTGCCCGTACCGGGACCGCCGGTGATCACGCAGAGCTTGCGGGTCAGTGCCACCGCCGCCGCGAGCCGCTGCCGGTCGACCTCGCCGCCCGCCGAGCCGAACAGCCGGTCGAGCAGAGCCGTCGCCTCGGCATCGGAGAGCGACGGCTGCGCGAAAGTCGAACGATCGACGAGGTCGCGCGCCAAGTGTGTTTCGTAAAGCCAGTAGCGCCGCGTGTAGAGACGTCCCGTATCGAGTACGAGCGGAGTCGAAACTTCCTCGGCGGTCCGGGTGTCGCCGACCTCCGTGACCAGGTCGCTGCCTCGCAGAGCCTCGACCCATGCCGCCAACGGTGGCCACTCGACCGCAACCGCCTCCTGCCCTTCCGCGCCCAGCTCCTGCCTTTCGACGATGCGCGCGAGATCGAGGCACACGTGGCCGCTCGACACCGCGCGGCTGGTCAAGGCCGTCGCCAACGCCACCAGAGGATCGGGCGCAGCCGAGAGCCCCTGCAGAGACTGGGCGAAGTGCCAGTGCAGCGGTCCGAGCGCACCGGCGTCTCTCAGCCGTTTCGCCAACGAAGCGTTACCCGGCGCGTTCATCTCCGCTCCCCCGACCCGCCGTCGAACAGCTTCGACAGGTCGTCGACCAGGCCGGCGCTCGGCCGATCGTAGTAAACCCCTTCACCGGGGTAACCAGGGTCCATGCCGCGCAAGAAGAGATAGAAGACGCCCCCGAAGTGTTGCTCGTAGCTGTACGCGGGCAGGCGGTGTCGCAAGTAGCGGTCGGTCGCGACGACGTAGAGGAGATACTGGAGAAAGTAGTCGTGATGCCGCATCGCCCCCGCCAGCCGCGCGGGCGCGTAGGCATCGCGGCAGCGGCCGAGAAGGTTCGACTTGTAGTCGACGACGTACCAACGGCCGGCGTGCTCGAAGACCAGGTCGATGTACCCGCGCAAGTACCCGGCAAAGTCGGTGAAGCGCAGGTCGCGGAGCCGGGCCGCATAGTCGGGATCCGCGGTCGGAGCGCCGTGCGATTGCAGCACGGTCGCGAAGCTCGAGGCGCTGAGCAAAGGGCCGCCGGTCGACGACACCGGCAAGGTGAACTCGAGCTCGTCGAGCCGGCGTGAGCGCTCGATCTCGCGCAGTGCGAAGTCGCCGCCGAGGCCGGGTAAGGGCGTATCCAGGATGTCGCGCAGACCGTCCGTCACCATCTCGACCTGCATACGCCCGGCGCGAAAGGACTCGGCCTTCGCATCGACCAGCTTGCGCAGCTCTTCCCGGTCCTCGACGGCGAAATCGAGGTCCTCGAAAATTGAGTGAACCATCAGGCCCAGTCGCGTGCCGGTTTCGAGGTCGGCGAGCCGGACTTCCTGCACCGCGCTCGCCGCGAGCTCGTCCACCGGTAGCAGCTCGACCTGGTCGCGATCGCGCCCCTCTTCTTCCTGCGCCGACAGCTCGTCACTGCGCCTGGTCAAGCCCGAGAAGCTGGAAACCCGCCAATCGGCCGCTACCGTGCGCGCGGCCGGCGGCGGCTCCAGCTCCTGCCGGGTCTGCCGCGGCTGCCAGCGCCGGTTGCTCGCGCGCAGCGTCTCGACTCCGATGGTGTCGTCCGACGCCGCGGCGATGTCCTCGATCCGTTCGCGCGCCAGCCCGCCGAGCAAGCGAGCGAGCGAGGAGTCCAGGCCATCGCGGTACGGCGCCGCGACGACGAAGCTCGACTGGCGCGCTCGCGTCAGCGCCACGTAGGTGAGCCGCATATCCTCGCCGTCGCGCTCGTCGGTCGCCGACCGAATCACCGAATCCGGCGCCTCGGGCCCGACGAAAACCGCCCGCGCCCTCGACTCGTCGACAAAGCTCACCATCGTCTTTCTCACCTTCTTCGGTTTGGTCCAGAGAAACGGCAGGAAGACGATCGGATACTCGAGCCCCTTGCTCTTGTGGATGGTGGTGAGGACGACCGCGTCGGCATCGCTTTCCAGCCGGACCTGGACGGACTCGGCGGCGAGCTCGCCGCTGTCGCCGACGCCGCTCGACATCAGCCGGAGCCACTCGACCAGGCCGTCCGGGCCACGGCGTTGCTCGCGCGACGCGACCTGCAACAGCTCGGCGAGGTGGAGGTAGTTGGTGAGCCGGCGCTCGCCGCCGCGCACCGCCAACAGCTTCGCGGTGCTGTCGCAGTCGTCGCGGATGGCGGAGAACGCCGCCATGAAGCCCTTCTCGTCCCAGCGCGCCCGCCAGCGCCGGAAGCGCTCCGCCCAGGTCTGCCAACCGGGCTCGTCGTCGCGCAGGCGCACCAGCTCGTCGCCGCCGACGCCGCACAGCGGCGTGCACATGGCGGCGCGAAGCGCCACCGCATCGCGCGGATCGACCAGTGCATTCAGCACGCGAGCGAGGTCGGCTGCCTCCGGTGTTTCGAAGACGCTGCGATCCCCGGTCAGCACCGAGGGAACGCCACGCCGGCGCAGCTCTGCCTGGAGATCGCCGGCCTGGTCGTTGGTGCGACAAAGGACCGCGATGTGCTCGGGGCTCACCGTTTCATCCCCGATGGTTTGGCCGGATTCGAGCAACTCGACGATGCGCGACGCGACGCCGCGTCCGATCGCGCGCGTGAAGTCGCCCAGGTTCTCACCCGACTCGGGCGGCTCGCACCACAGAAAGCGAACGCCGGAAGTCCCCTCCCCGACGAGCTCCGGCTTCTCCTTGCACGACTCGACCGGCTGAAAATCGATCTCGTCCAGCACGAAGGCGCCCGGCCTGGCGAAGAGCTGATTGACGGCCGCCACCGCACGGTCGCTCGATCTCCAGTTGGTCGCCAGGCTGCGGCGCCGTCGCCCCTCCCCGGCGGCGACGTAGGTGTGCACGTCGGCGCCGCGAAAGGCGTAGATGCTCTGCTTGGGATCGCCGATCAAGAACAGCGGCCGTTCCGCATCGACGAAGATTCGTTCGAAAATCGCGTACTGGATCGGGTCGGTGTCCTGGAACTCGTCGATCAGCGCGGCCTGAAAGCGCCCCCGCAGCTTGCCGGCGAGCTGCTCGCCTCCCGCCCCGCGCAGGGCGTCGTGCAAATTGAGTAAGAGGTCGTCGAAGTACACCGTGCCCTGGCGCTGTTTGCGCAGACGAATCTCGTCGCGCGCAAAGTCGGCGAGACCGCGAAAGAAGCGAATCCGCCAGCCCGAGCGCAGCCCGGTCTCGATCTCGATCAAGCGGTCGATGGAATCGAAGAACTCGTGCCGCGGCGTCTCGCGGTTCTTGTTCGTCTTGGTCGCGAGAAACGTCGCCCCGAGCTTCTTCAAGTTCTCGTACCGCTTGGTTGCGAGGGGTTCTCGGGTTGCGAACACGGCGCGGAGACCGCGCTCGGCTTCGGGGCGTTTCGCGGCGGCGCCCTGGTGGATCGCCTTGTTTTCGGTGGCGAGCGCGAGAATGGTGTCCGCAGCGTCCTGCCACAGCACCGCGGCGCGGTCGAAAACCTCTCGCCAATCGCTTTCGAACGCTTCGACGTCGATGCCCCGAGGCACCAGCGCGAGATCCGGTTGCGCAGCCACGCGCGATGCGAAACCGGTCATGGCGGAAAACGCGTCATGTCCCCAGATCTGTTCGAGCTCGCTCGGACTCGCCGCGTGCAGCGCTCGCGAAACGTAGTCGCGCACGACCTCGTCGAGCAGAGCGGACTGGTCGGCGATCATGTCGACGCCGAACGCCGCGCCGCTATCGAAGGCGTGCTCCTGCAGCACGCGCTGACAAAAGCCGTGTATGGTCGAGATCGCCGCGCCGTCGAAGCCGTATTGCGCGCGCAGCAAGCGACGCCGCGCTTGCCCGGCATCGGGAAGCTCGCCGAGGAATACCTTCCAGTCCTTGTCCGGCTCGCTCGCACGCGCCAACCAATCCGACGCCTCCTGAATACGCCGGCGAATTCGAGCGCGCAGCTCGCCGGCGGCGGCGTTTGTGTAGGTAACGACGACGATTTGCTCGGGGGTCAGTCCGGACTCGACGAGGAGACGCAGGTAGAGCATCTCGATCGCAAAGGTCTTGCCGGTGCCGGCGCTCGCCTCGACGAAGGTAACGCCGGCGAGCTCGCCGCGAAACGGATCGAGTGGCGTCATGCGCGTTCCTCGCGTCGCGTTTCGAGAAACAGCTCGTAGACCGCGGTGGCAACCGGTCCCGGCGTTTCGGCCAGCGCCCGCTCCGACGAAAATGGCGTCTCGTCGCCATAGATCTGGCGAACGTAGTCGTCGTCAACATCGCCGCGGCTGTACGGAGGATTGCCGACGAAGGAAGCCTCGGCCCGCGCGCGCGCCTCGCGTGCGCTGCCACCGGCGGCGATCACCTCGGCGTACTTTCGCGACGCTTGCTCGAAGAGCGGAAGCGGGTGCTCCATGCCGCGCCGGTACAGGTCGATCAGCTCGCTGAGGCGCTCCGCGGCCGCCTCGATCGGATCGAAGACGATCGCACACGCTTTGCCTGCCGCCTTGCGCGCGACCAGACGCGAGCGAAGGGCAGTATCCGGCTCGGCCGCGCACAGCGCCAAATGGCGAATCCACAACGACAGCTCCTGACGCTTCCCCGCCAGAGAGTATTGAAAGTACTCCTGGCCGCCGGCGCCGACCTGCGGCAGGGAGCCGATGACCCGACACTCGCCACAGCGGTGATCGATCTCCACCGTGCGATAGGTGTCGGAGAAATCGCGCGCGCCGGCAATCGCCCGCACCGTCCGGACGAGGCGTTCGTACTCGCGACGACCGAGCGCACCGGCCGGCAAGGCGCCGAGTCGGGCGATTTCATCGAGCCCGCACTCCTCGCCCGCCAGCAAACGTCGCAGCATCGGATCCGCAACCTTCCACTCCTCGAGCGCGTCGAGGTCGATCGGCTCGCGGCTGTCGAGAACCGAGGCATCGCGCCCGAGGTAGACGCCCATCCGCCGCTGCAGGAAGCTGCGCGAGGGATTCTCGAAGAAACGAACCAGCTCGTCGAGATCGATCGTCGCCTCGCCGTCCCGATCCCAGTCCACTCCGGCCGCCAGGAACGGCGCGGCAGGAGTCGCCTCCCCGGCGAGCGCCAGCGCGCCCCGGTAGGCCGCCTGGGAATAGGACCGGTGCGGTGCGTCCGGCAAGAAGTACTTCGCGCTAAACGCCTGCAGCGGATGGCGAGCGATCAGTGCGTCCGGATCGATGCGCCGGCCGTCGTCCGCAATCGCGTAAAAGTCCTTCCACGTATCGAGCAGCTCCTGCACCACCACCGAGGGCGGAATCGGCGCCTGGGCGTGAACGTCCTGGCCGACGTAGCTCACGTAGAGCTGACGTCGCGCCGACAAGACCGCCTCGAGAAACATGTAACGATCGTCGTCGCGCAGGGAGCGGTCGCCCCATCGCCTGCGCAGCGTGGTTTGATCGAAGTCGGGCCGACGGTCGCTCCTCGGAAAGGCGTCGTCGTTCATCCCGATCAAACACACGATCTCGAAGGGGATCGCCCGCATCGGCACCAGCTCGCAGAAGGTGACCGGGCCGCTGAGGAAGCCGCGCGCCAGGCTGTCGGTGCGCAGCTCGGCTTCGATCAGAAGAGCGACGCTGCCGAGATCGAGCGGGTCTGCGAAGCCGACCTCATCGGCGCGCTGCGCCAGCTCCTCGATCGCGGCGCGCAGCTCCTGGGCCTGAAAGGACGCTGGGCCGTCCTGGCGAAAGAAGGTGTCGACGAGTTGCCGTACCTGCTCGGGCCAACTCGCCATCGGCAACGGCATCGCCAGCCGCGCCGAAGCCGCGGCGAGCTCGTCGAGCAGCTCAGCCAGTCCGCCGAGGATCTCTGCATCGGTGCCTTCCACATCGACGTACGACGCGCTGCCGGCGAACTCGCCCTCGTCCTCGCCGCCCATCGCGTAACCGAGAAACAACCGCTTGAACCCGAACGCCCAGGTGTTCTGCTCGTCCTCGGGTCGCCCATAACTCGCGCGATGCCGGCCATCGAGCCCCCAGCGGATCCCCACCGCTTCGACCCATTCGCGCACGACTTCGACGTCCTCGGCGGCGAATCCGAAGCGCGCTCGCAGCATCGGAAGTCGCAGCAAGTCGACCACCTCGACAGCCGTCACCCTGCCCTGCAAGACGTTCGCAAGCTCGCGGAACGCGTCGAACATTTCGTTGGTGGAGCTCGGCTTACGGTCGGCGATGCGGTGCGGAATTCCTCCGCCCTCCTCATCGATGTCAAAGACCGCTTCGATAAAGGGCGCATAGCGATCGATGTCGGGCGTCATGACGATGATGTCGCAAGGACGCAAAGCCGGATCGGCATCGAGGCGGGCACGCAGCTGGTCGTAAAGGACTTGCACCTCCCGCATCGGACTGTGGCACGAGTGGACGACGATCGAGTCGTCGCCGTCGCGTGAGAGCGGGACTTCTTCCCCCTTCGGTCCGCGATGAATCAGGGTGAGCATATCCGACTGCAGTTGCGGTAGCGCTCGAGTCTCCGAGTCCCCGGAGAGCGGGTCGACGTACTGGTCGAAATCCTCGTACTCGTCGGCGCTGCCTTCCAACACCGCCTGGAACTCGCGGCCGATGCGACCGAGCGAGGCGAGAAGCCGGTGCCCCTCCTCCGGGGCGAGGACGCGTTCGAGATCGTCCTCGTCGTCCGGGATGCGATCGATCCACTTCGACAGCTCTTCTTTTCGCGAATGGATGTCGCCCCAGTAGTGTTCGGACGGGCTCAGGACGTAGAGGTGAACGTCGGTCGTCCGGGCGAGCTTGCAGAAGATCCGCGTGTACAAAGGCGCCAAGGTCGAGATGCCGAACACCGAGATCCGCGCCGGCAGGTCGTCGACCCGTTCGCGCTCCAGTCGATCGAGCAGGCGCGCCGCGATCGCGCCGACGTGGTTGCGCCCGAGATCGGTGACCAGGCGGTTCCACAGCACGCTCTGCCACGACCCGTCGCAGCGGCGCTCCCAGGCCGCGATCATTTCGGCGCGAAACACGACGTAGTTGTCGAGCGTTTCGGCGATGCGCTCACTCAGCGTCAGCAACGCGCCCGCATCCTCCTGCCGATCGAGGTACGACTTCAGGGGCGCGAA
>JANQHZ010000454.1 GCA_028282445.1 Candidatus Binatia bacterium
ATTTCTTGACAGCAGACCGAACGATAGGCAAAGCTCGACCGATCGGTCGGTTGGCAATGGTTCGATCCAGTACAGCAGAGGTCCCGGCGCGGGACCGCATCCTCGAGGCGGCGGAAGAGCTTTTCGCCCGCCGCGGCTTTTCAGGAGTGGGGATGAGCGAGATCGCCGACACCGTCGGGCTGAGAAAGTCCTCACTATTCCATCACTTTCGAACCAAAGCGGAGATGTACGCGGCCGTCGTCAACCGCATCCTGGGCGAGGTCGAGCTCGAGCTCACTCGCTCGCTGGCCAAAGGTGGCACCGCCGTCGAGCGGCTCGATCGCTGGGTCGACGCCTTGATCGATCTGATGGTGCGAACGCCGGCCCACTCCCGCCTGATGCTGCGCTCCCTCTTCGAAGACGACGAGCTGTCGGGCGCCCTCCCCGAGCAACGCGAGGCCGACGAGCGACTGGAACGAATCATCCTGCAGGCGAGGAACGTGCTGCGCGACGGAATGGCGCAAGGCGAGATTCGCGCCGCCAATATCCCGCACACCATCCAGAGCCTGATCGGCATCACGATCTACCACTTCGCTTCCGGCGACCTCGGAAACGAGATCATCGGCACCTCGATCTTCGCCCCGAAAGAAGTCGAGCGCCGCAAGCAAGAAGTAAAAGCGTTCCTGCACCACGGCCTGGTCACGAATTCGGCCACAGATGAACACAGATAAACACAGATCGAGACGTGCCGATGTCCGAGTCGATTGGAACCCGGCACGCGCGCGAGCGCGGGCGACGCATGCGTCGCCCCTACGAGTGAAAGCGGGCAACTCGGGACGTCATCTTCCGCCGGCACCATTCGACCGTCGGGTCTGAGTTTATCTGTGTTCATTTGTGGCTATTTTTTTCTTCCCGAGGAGACAAATCATGGCAGAGAAACTACTGAGCGCGTATCGGCGTGAGTTTGGCGATTTCGAGGCGGTCGACTTTGTCGACGAGAAAGTTGTGGAGGGACTGCGCGAGCAGATCGACGTCGACGTTCCGCTCGACCTCCACTGGACGTGGGAGTACGGCAGCGAAGTCGAAGAGCTCCGCAATCTCTACGAGCGCGGCAAGCAGGGCCAATGGAACGCCGAGACCGACATCGATTGGGACGCGCCGTTTCCCGACGACGAGTGGTTCCTGCCCAAGCAGAACGCCCAGCTCCTACCGACGATCCTCGCCCAAATGGGCGCCGACGAGGACACCTGCCGCGAGGCTTCGCGCGACGAGTTCGCTCATACGCTTTCGCAGCTCCTGCACGGCGAGCAAGCCGCTCTGCAGCTGTGCGGACAGCTCACCAACGCCTGCCCGACGATGGACGCCAAATTCTACGCCGGCTCTCAGGTCATCGACGAAGTCCGTCACGTCGAGGTGATGTCCAAGTTTCTGCAACGCAAGATGGGAACCCTCTACCCGATCGACCCGACGCTGAAGCTACTGCTCGACAAACTACTGGAAGCGCCGACCTGGAAGCTCAAGACGCTCGGCATGCAAACCCTCTTCGAGGGCATGGCGGTCGGAATCCTCGACGAAATAGCGCGCGCCACAACCAACCCCCTGCTCCACGACATCGTGCGGCGTGTCCAGATCGACGAATCGCGTCACGCCGCGTTCGGTATGCTCTGCATGAGACAGGTGGTGAAAGAGTCGGAACGCGAGGAGCTCGACGAGATGGAGGACTTCGCGTTCTCGATCCTCGAAACGCTCAACGCCAACCAACAGCTCGACATGCTGCGGATTCTCGGGCCCAAGTACGGCCTCGAGCCGGAGGCGGTCGTGCAAGTCTTCCTGAGCCTACCCGAGTGGCAGATGGTGAACAGCAAGATCTACATGCATACCGTCGTGCCCAACCTGAAACGCCTCGGACTGATCACCGAACGCACTTCATCCGATTGGCATCGCCTCGGCATGATGTACGACGCCTGAGCGGCGGGCGCCGAAACGCGCGGGACCGGATCGCGCCGCTCTTGCCTCAGTGCTGGCGGAGCGAGTCGGTAACGTCGAGCGTGGTCGGATCGGCGGCCATCATCGGAGCCTCGGCGCCGGTGACCATCTCGATGCCGTAGAGGAGCTGACTCGAGGTAAAGGGCTTCGATACGTAGTACTCGGCACCCGCCACGTAGCCGGCGAGCAGGTCGTCGTCCTGTCCTCGCGCGGAAACGATCACCACCGGGATCTCCTGCGTCCCGGGGTCCTCCTTGAGCTTCTCGAGCACCGAAAAACCGTCCATCTCGGGCATCAGCAGATCGAGCAGGATGATGTCCGGATTGACCGATCCCACCACCGCCAACGCCTCGCGGCCGCTACGCGCCCCCACCACACCGAAACCCAACTGCCGCAGCATATGCTGCACCATCACCAAGCAGTCGTAGTCGTCGTCGATCGCCAGTACTTGTCCACGCATCTTCATCAATCCTCGCCAGCGTGCATCTGCGAACGCCGTGCCAGCGACGCCCCAACCCCTTCGACAGGGTGGACGTCTACGGATTGGCGAGGCGGTGTCGCAACCAGACCTTCCAGTGTCAATCAACGGCGCCATTACTCGACGCTTAGAGGTCGATAACTCTGAAAGTATTCTCGGCCGTCGGAAGCGATGCCGGGGCGATCACCATAAGCCGCGCGCGCTAGCGTCACTCGCGACCGCATTCCCCGGCAGGCGCCGAATCAATTCGCGGATGACGACTCCGGACGGACCGCGACGCCGCGATCGCGCAGGTACTGCTTGCACTCGGGGATGGTGTGCTCGCGAAAGTGGAAGATCGACGCGGCGAGCGCTGCCGAAGCGTGACCCTCGGTCAAGCCCTCGCGAATATGCTCGAGATTGCCGACGCCGCCCGAAGCAATCACCGGAACTTCGACCGCACGAGCGACCGCACTGGTCAGCTCGATATCGTACCCGTCGCGCGTGCCGTCCTTGTCCATGCTGGTGAGGAGGATCTCCCCCGCGCCGAGCGACTCCATACGCCGGGCCCAGTCGAGGGCGTCAATCCCGGTCGCATTGCGGCCGCCGTGCGTGAATACTTCCCAGCGCAACTCCTCGCCCGGTGCGGACACGCGCTTGGCGTCGATCGCAACCACGATGCACTGATTGCCGAAACGTTCGCTCGCCTGCCCAACGAACTCAGGCTGATGCACCGCCGCCGTATTGATCGAAACCTTGTCGGCACCCGCGTTGAGCAGGTTGCGAATATCCTGAAGCTCGCGCACGCCGCCACCGACGGTGAGCGGCATGAACACGGTCTCGGCCGTGTGACGAACGACGTCGAGAATGATGTCGCGCTTCTCGTGCGACGCGGTGATGTCGAGAAACGTCAACTCGTCGGCACCCTCGGCATCGTAACGCTGAGCCGCCTCAACCGGATCCCCGGCATCGCGCAACCCAACGAAGTTGATCCCCTTCACCACCCGCCCGTCCTTCACATCGAGACAGGGAATAATCCTCTTGGTCAACATGCTGATTTCCTTAGCCACAGATGAACACAGATCAACACGGATGGAGACGTGCCGATGTCCAGGTCGATTGGAACCCGGCACAGGCGCGAGCGCCGGCGACGCATGCGTCGCCCCTACAAGTGAATGCGGGCAACTCGGGACAGTGTAGGGGCGAGGCATGCCTCGCCCGGTCATCTTCTGCCGGCACCATTCGACCGTCGAATCTGTGTCGATCTGTGTCCATCTGTGGCTAAGAAGAAATCTCGATCGCCTCTGCTAGCTTGACGGTTTCGTCGTAGAGGGCGCGGCCTATGATGACCGCTTCGATTCCGGATTTCTCGTACGGCAGGAGCGACTTCACGTGCTCGAGGGTTCCGATTCCGCCCGAGGCGATTACCGGGATCTCCAGGGCCTCCGCCAGGGCTGCCGTGGCTTCGGCGTTGACCCCTTCCTGGGTGCCGTCGCGAGCGATGTCCGTATAGATGATGCGGGCCGCGCCGGCGTCCTGCATTCGCAAAGCCAGGTCGACCGCCTCGACTTCGCTGGTCTCCGTCCATCCCTTGACCGCGACCTTACCACCGCGCGCGTCGATGCCGACGGCAATGCGACCGGCGAAGCGCTCGCAGGCGTCGGCGACGACCTCGGGCTGCTCCAGCGCCGCCGTGCCGAAGATTACCCGATCGACCCCCATGCCGAGCAACGCCCCGGCGCGCTCGACCGTACGCACGCCGCCGCCGACTTCGATCGGAATCGACAGGCTCGAGCAGAGGCCGGCGATCGCCGTGCCGTTCATCGTCTTGCCCTCGAGCGCGCCGTCGAGATCGACGACATGGAGAAACTGAGCCCCTTCATCGACCCACCGCCGGCCCATCGCAACCGGATCGTCGCCGTAAACGGTTTCCTTGTCGTAGTCGCCACGCAGCAAGCGCACACACTTGCCGCCCCGCAAATCAATCGCCGGAATGATGAGCATCTCGAATACCCAGTCCGCAGTTGAACGCTGATGACGCAGATCTTCACCAAGAAATCAGCGTTTATCAGCGTTCATCTGCGGTTCCACTCTCCTTTACGATTCGTCCGAAGTTTTCGAGGATCTTGAGCCCGATCGATTGGCTCTTCTCGGGGTGGAACTGACAGCCATACACGTTGTCGCGCGCGACCGATGCGACGAAGTCGACGCCGTAGGTGGTCGAGGCCGCGACGACGCCGGGGTCGTCCGACTCGGCGTAGTAGGAGTGGACGAAATACACGAACGCGCCGTCGTCGACTCCATCCAGAAGCGGCGACGGCGTCCGTTTGTCGAGTTGGTTCCAGCCCATGTGCGGCACGCGATAGTCCGGATCTTCGCTCTGCGGAAATCGCTTACAGCGCCCGCGCAATACACCGAGCCCTTCGACCGGGCCGTACTCTTCGCTCTCTTCGAAGAGCAGTTGAAGGCCCACGCAGATCCCGAGAAACGGCCGGCCGCTCTCGATCGCCCGAAGTACCGCATCGATCAACTCGTACTTGCCGAGATTCTCCATGCAGGCACCGAACGCCCCCACTCCCGGCAGCACCACTCCCGCTGCAGCCGCGATCATGTCGGGGTTTCGGGTCACCTCGGCATTGACGCCGACCCGCTCGAAGCCCTTCTGGACCGAGCGCAGGTTGCCCATTCCGTAGTCGATCACGGCGACGCGAGGCGCGTTGTACTCAGAACGTTCCATCCGATTCAGGTCGAGCCGCTCGAGCGAGAAGACCGCGACGAGAGTCGCGGGCTAGCCGCGCCCGGAGCCCCGCGCCGCGCGCCCTTGCAACATCCCCTTGGTCGAGAGAACGCCCTGCACGCGCGGCTCGAGCTGCATCGCGACGTCCAACGCCTTGGCCAACGCTTTGAACGTAGCCTCGATGATGTGGTGCGCATTGCGGCCGCGGATCATGTCGACATGCAAATTGACGCCGAGCTCGTTGGACAACGCCAGCAAGAAATCGTGGATCAGCTCGGTGTCGAAGTTGCCGACGCGATCCTGATCGATCTCGACGTCGTAGACCAGAAAGGGCCGTCCGCTGATGTCGACCACGACCCGGACTAAAGCCTCGTCGAGCGGGCAGATGGCATCGCCGAAACGTCGGATCCCCTGCTTGTCGCCGAGAGCAGCCGCAAGCGCCTCGCCGAGAACCAATCCTACATCCTCGACCGTGTGGTGCTGATCGACTTCGAGATCCCCCTTGGCGCGAATCTTCAGGTCGAGGAAGGCGTGCCGCGTGAGACTGTCCAGCATGTGGTCGAAGAACGGGATTCCGGTGTCGACATCGGCCTTGCCGGCGCCGTCGACCGCAACCTCGAGCGAGATTTCAGTCTCCTTGGTCTTTCGTCGCACTGCTCCCGTGCGTTTCCGGGCCTT
>JANQHZ010000543.1 GCA_028282445.1 Candidatus Binatia bacterium
AAGTCGTATCGGTGGATACGTCGAGCGTTCGGCGACGCTGCGATCGTGGATCGATGGCGATTTGCAGCCGAAGTCCATTTTTCGGCCAGGCCTCTAGCCGAGCTCAGCCGAGCTCGGCACCTGCGGCGACGGTTGCCGGCGGCCGCGGCTCAGGCGGGGTGTACCGACCGACGGCTTCTCGTTAGTCTCCACCTCTTATGAGCTCAACAATCCAGGCAGCCCCGTGACCGAGATTCCGTACTACCTACCGATCGGCGACGAGGCCGAGATATTCGAAGCGGCCTACGAGTGCCGCCTTCCCGTCCTTCTCAAGGGGCCGACCGGCTGCGGCAAGACGCGCTTCGTCGAATGGATGGCGAGCAGGCTGGAGGGCAATAGCGGGGTCGACGGCAACCTCATCACCGTTGCTTGTCACGAGGACCTGACCGGTAGCGACCTGGTCGGTCGTTACCTGATCAAGGGCGACGAAACGATCTGGGTCGATGGACCGCTCACCCAAGCCGTGCGACGCGGCAGCTTTTGCTATCTCGACGAAATCGTCGAGGCGCGCAAAGACACGACCGTGCTGATCCACCCGCTCACCGACCATCGACGCATCCTGCCGATCGATAAACGCGGCGAGATCATCGAAGCGGCGCCCGAGTTTCTCCTCGTCATCTCGTACAATCCCGGCTACCAGAGCGTCCTCAAAGATCTCAAGCACTCGACGCGCCAGCGCTTCGTCACGATCGAGTTCGACTACCCGCCGCGCGACAAGGAAGCCCAGATCGTCGCACACGAGAGCGGAGTCGACGTCGACACGGCGATGGACTTGGCCAAGTTGGGAGAGAAGGTCCGTCATCTCAAAGCGAGTGGACTCGAGGAGGGGGTCAGCACCCGCCTGCTGATCTACGCCGGGCAATTGATCGCACGCAAAATTCCGGCGCGGCGCGCCTGCGAGGTCGCTGTCAGCAAGTCGCTCACCGACGATTCCGAAAGCCAGAGAGCGATCGACGAGGTCGTCTGCACCATCTTCGGGACTTGAGCGACGCTCTCATGCGCAATCTCTGGCTGGGCCCTCACCTGCTGAACGAAGCCGAGGGTGCCGCCGCTCACCGGGCAGCGGCAGCGCTCGGCGAGCAAGTGCACGAAGAGATCTTGGCGATCGGCGATCGACTCTCCGAGTCGTCGGCGATCCTCGCCCAGCACTACTACCGCAACGCGGCATCCGCTCACGAACGACTCGGAGCCAATGGGTTCGCCGAATGGGTCGCCCTCGGTGAAGAGATCGCGGGAACCGATCCGGTCTCGCGCGAAGGAGCCAACGCTTACTTTTCCGTCGACGTCACCACCCTCGGGCAGCGACCGCTGGCTACGCTCCGCGCCTGGCGGGACATCGCGATGAGAATCGCCGACGTGTCCAACAAGCTGTCGGGCCTGTTCCTGCGCAACACTGCGCCTCTGATGAAGGGATCGGTATCGCCCGCGACGCTCGAGAGCTGGGCCGCGGCGGGCACCGGCCTGCACGACCAACACGGCTGGCAAGGCGAATTTCTCGCGCAGGCATTCTTCAACGCGACCGAGACCGTGCTTCCCGCCCTCTCACCTGCCGCGTTCAAATTGTGGGCGGGAGCGGGCAGCTCGCTCTTCCCCAAGGTACGCGAGCGCGAGTTCTTCGCGAAGTTCCCCGCTTCCGTCGCCGGTTGGCCGCCCGACGATCAGGCCAACTTGATGCGAATCACCATCGCACTGGCCCCGATCGACCCGCAGACGGCGTACGAGGTCTACCGAGGCTTGCCAACCTCGCTGGCGGCCCTGGCGCCGCCGGCACGCGCGAGCTTGCTCAAGGTGCTGGCCGGGTGCGGCAACAAGCTCGGTGGCGCGATGCGTGACTTCGCAACCGTCGCCGGCCCCTTGTTGAGGCAGATCCCCGGTGACCGACTGTCCTCCAGTCTCGGCGAGGTCGAACGCCTCACCGAGGGATGCCCTCAGGCGGTGGTCGCCGCATTGCGCTCGCTGCCACGGGTGTGCGACGAGGCGGAGCAAGAGCGGGTCGCTCAGTGGTTTGCCACCGGGTTAGCGGTCGCGCGATCGACGCCGAACGCTGCCCTGGCCTACTTTGCTCTCGAGTCGCGCACCAGCATCAACGTGCTGCATGAAGGCTCCACCGCCGCGTCACTGGAGCAATCGCAAGGCCTGCTGCGCAAGTACATCCAGATGATGAGTGGGTCTCCGGTCGGTGTCCGACCGATGGACCGATTCTCGCTCAGACCCGAGATCGAAGAGTTTCCTGGCGAGCGCGAGGTCGCGCTGCCCTTTCGCATCGATTTGATGCAATCGCACGAAGAGAATCTTCGCGTCTACAGGTTGATCGCCGCGCACCTCGCCGGGCGCAGGATCCACGGCACCTACTCGGCGCACGAAGCGCTGCCGGAAGAAGAGGCAGACCCGCCCGGGCGCGGCTTGTTCCGCTATGTGACCGACGAGGGCCGGCCGCCGCTGCTGGAGGATCTGTTCACGTTGGCGGAGGGCGTCCGTATCCACTGCGCGCTGAGTCGAAGCTACCGAGGGGTTGCCAAGGAAACAGAGTGGATCGTCGACACCTTGCTACGCGACTGGTGCGCGCAACCCTCACCGGCGCGATCACGCCGGCTCGATTCACTGCTGATCCTGGCGCTGGTCGACGGCGAGACGTCGCACTGGCCCGCTTGGCTCGACCGGGCAACCGGCGAGGCCCTGCTGGGTCTCCTGCGCCCGCTGCGCACCGAAGGCACCACGGTCGTCGACTCGTTGCGCGCCGCCGAAGCGATTGCCGAGGCGCTGGAACGAGCCAGCGCCGGCATGGGCAGCGACCTCGGCGAAGCCGACGGTAGCTTCTACGACACCGCCGCCGGCGAGATGATCTACTACGACCTCTACGACGACGATGACGATGCAGCGGCGCCGCCTGCGCCGGAGAGCGCGGAAACGCCCGAGCCTCTCGCAGCCCAACAGGAAGCGCCCGACCTGGAGCTCGAGTTGAGTGGCGAGAAGGACGACGAGACAGGGGGCACACCGATCTCGCCGGAAGAGCTCAAGCGCCTGCTCGAAGCGGGAGTCGAAATGCGCATCCGCCAGGGCGGCGCCAACGACGAAGCCGAGGGGCTCGGACTGTACATCACCGACCTGCTCGGCAAGGTCCCCAGCGAGCAACTGGAAGAGCTGCGCCAAGTGCTCGGCGATCCCGAGGAGAAGCAGCGACGACCGCCGCGACGTTGGCTCGAAACCAGCGCCGAAGGCTCGGCCTACCGGTACGACGAGTGGGACTATCAGATCGCGGACTACCGCAGCCGATGGTGTCAGCTCTTCGAGATCGGCATGGATGGAGACTCCGGCGAGTTCTTTCAGACCGCCCTCGGCGACCACGCCGACCTGTTGCCGGAAGTGCGGCGACAGTTTCAGCGAATCCGCCCTGAGGTGTACCGCACCGTGCGCGGTCTCGAGGACGGTGAGGACTTCGATCTCAACGCAGCCGTCAACGCCCGCATCGATGCGCGCGCCGGAATCGCCCCCTCGAGCAGGCTCTACGTCGCGCGCAAGCGCGAGGAGCGTGACGTGGCCACCCTGTTCCTCGTCGACATGAGCGCTTCCACCGACGAACCGCTCGCCGAGGATTCCTCGCGCAACGGAAACAAGGACGGCCGGCCGCCGCGCCGCATCATCGACGTCACCAAGGAGACCCTGGCGATCATGGCTCAGGCCCTCGAGGAGATCGGTGACGCATTCGCGATCTACGGATTCTCCGGGCACGGCCGCGAGCAAGTCGAGATGTATCGGGTCAAGTCCTTCGCCGAATCGCTGACTCCGTCCGTCAAAGCGCGTCTCGGCGCCATCGAACCCCGCCGATCGACCCGGATGGGTACGGCGCTACGCCATGCGATCGGCCGGATGTCGACGGTCAGCGCAAGATCCAAACACCTGATTCTACTGAGCGACGGCTTCCCCCAGGACTTCGATTACGGCCAGGACCGGCGCAGCAATATATACGGGATCCGCGATACGGCGGTCGCCCTGCGCGAGGCCGAGGTCGCCGGGGTGACGCCGTTTTGCATCACCGTCGACAAAGCCGGACATGACTACCTGCGCGAGATGTGCGATGACAACCGCTACATGGTAATTGATGACATCACCGCTCTCCCGCGCGAGCTACCCAAGATCTACCAGCGCGTCGTGAGGGTCTAACAGTCCCTTGAGAATGTAGGGCGGAACCGAGAATGTCGGAAATCGAAGCACAGGCACAAACAAAGGCCCCAACGGCGGGGTCCGAGGGCATCGGCGCACTATCCTGGGTGCGACGACTCTACGACTGGGTGCTGCATTGGGCGGCCACCCCATACGGCGTGGCGGCTCTGGGCGTGCTGGCGTTCGCGGAATCGTCGTTCTTCCCGATCCCCCCCGACGTTCTGTTGATGGCCCTATGCCTCGGCGCGCCGGCGCGATCGCTCTACTTCGCATTCGTTTGCACCGTCGCTTCGGTCCTCGGCGGCGCCTTCGGTTACGTCATCGGCGCTTTTCTGTGGGACCAGATGTCGGGATTCTTCCTCGGCTACGTGTTCAGCCAAGAGCTCTTCGATCTGGTCGGCACCAAGTACTCGGACAACGCTTTCTGGGCGGTCTTCACCGCCGGACTGACACCAATCCCCTACAAGGTGTTCACGATCGCGGCCGGAGTCTTCCGGATCGATTTCGGCGAGTTCCTGTTCGCGTCGGTGTTCGCGCGAGCGACGCGATTCTTCGCGATTGCCGGACTGATCTACTTCTTTGGCCCCCCGATCCGCACCTTCATCGACAAGTATTTCAACCTCCTGTCGATTCTTTTCGTCGTCCTGCTCGCCGGCGGCTTCGCAATCGTCCGCTGGGTTCTTTGAGCGCCGCGGGATGACGCGTGGCCGATCGTCGCTCCGCTGGGTACCCGTCCACGGATAGGCAGACCTCGCGCGACGCAACCGCGATCGCGTCGGTCGTACTGGTTCCGGCCTCCGGCAAGCTGGGCGTCCTCGACTATCGGATTCCGCTCGGCCTCGAGCGCATCGAGCCCGGCTCGCGTGTCCTCGTCCCGCTGGCAAACCGCCGCTGCATGGGGATCGTCACCGCGGTCTCGACGAACACCTCTCTCGCCGACGCACGCTTGCGTGACGTCGTCGACATCCTGGACCCAACTCCCATCCTGGCCGGCGCCCTGCTCGACCTCGTACGTTGGATGGCGGACTACTATCTCGCTCCGCTCGCCGACGTCCTCACGACCGCCTTACCCGGCGCAATGCGAATCGAGACCGAGAGGATCGCCGAAGCGGTCGCGGAGCCTGCCGCGGGCGCGCGCATCCGGGAGATCGACGTCGCCGTCCTATCGCGGCTGAGAGAGGACGGGCCCAGCGGCATTGCGACTCTGTCGGCTACCTTGGGAGACCAAGCGGAAGCAGCGGTGCGACGACTGCAACGGCGCAAGTGCGTCCGCGTATCCGAGCGTTTCGTGCGCGAGGTGGCGCCGACCCGACACGAAGTTTCGTACTCCGCCGTCGACGGCGCAGATCCCGCTTTGCTGCGAAAACGACCGGCGCTACGGGCGATGCAAGAGTACATCGAATCTCATCCGCAAGCTCGCGTGACCGTACGCGAGCTCAGGGGAACGTTCGCCAACGCCGCCGCCAAGGTGCGGCAACTGACCGACCTCGGCCTCCTTCGCCAACACCGACGCGAGGTCTACCGAACGGTCGACGTCGGTAGCCCGACGCCCGATCGCACGGTCGAGCTGAACCACGACCAAACCACCGCGGTCGACACCATCACCGCATCCCTCGACCACGGGTTTTCTCCCTTTCTCCTGCTCGGAGTCACCGGCAGCGGCAAGACCGAGGTCTACCTGCGAGTTGTCGCCGAGGTGCTCGAACGCGGCGGCAGCGCGCTGATCCTGGTTCCCGAGATCTCGCTCACCCACCAGCTCGTCGGCCGGGTGCGCGCCCGCTTTGGAGCGGAAATCGCAGTGCTACACAGCGGGCTCGGTGTCGGCGAGCGCTGGGACGAGTGGCGAAGGCTAGCGCGCGGTGAGGCCCGCATCGCGATCGGAGCGCGTTCGGCGGTCTTCGCTCCGATCCGCAATCTCGGCGTCCTGATCGTCGACGAAGAACACGACGGTGCCTACAAGCAAGGAGACGGCGTCCGCTACCACGGTCGCGACGTAGCCGTCATGCGCGCCAAGCTCGAGGGCTGCGCGCTGGTGCTCGGCTCGGCGACCGCATCGATGGAAAGCGTCCACAACGCCCGCACCGACCGCTACCAGTTGCTCGAGCTTCCGGAGCGTGTCGGCCAGCGCCCGATGCCGCAGGTCGAGCTCGTCGACCTGCGGAGTCAGAGCATGAAGTCGCCGCTCGCTCCGCAACTCGCGGCCGCCGTCGAGGCCAACCTCGCCGCCGGCGGTCAGACCCTGCTCTTCCTGAATCGGCGAGGCTTCGCCAACGCACTGCAATGCGGCGCCTGCGGCGAGCCGGTCCGCTGCCCGAATTGCAGCATCTCCCTGACCTGGCACCAACGCGACTCGGCTCTCCGTTGCCACTACTGCGACTATGCGACGGTACGTCCGAAGGCCTGCTCCGAGTGCGAGCAGCCCGCTCTCGACACCTGGGGCTGGGGAACCGAGCGACTCGAATCTTTCCTGCGGGAGAGCTTTCCGGGAGCCAAGGTCGCCCGCATGGACCGCGACACGACCAGTCGCAAGGGCAGCCTCGGCAAGCTGCTCGAACGATGGAATGCGGGTAAGCTCGATATTCTGATCGGCACCCAAATGGTCACCAAGGGACACGACGTCGCCGGCGTGACGCTGGTCGGCGTGGTGATGGCCGACCTCTCGTTGAACCTCCCCGACTTCCGCTCGGCGGAACGCGCCTTCCAACAATTGGCCCAGGTCGCCGGTCGGGCCGGGCGCGGCGACCGACCCGGGCGGGTGCTGATTCAAACTCTCCAACCCGAACACCACGTGCTACAGGCCGTCATCCAACACGACTTCCGCAGCTTCGCCGAGCGAGAGATCGAGCAACGCGAGGAGCTCGGGTACCCGCCCTTCGGCAGGTTGCTGCTTCTCCGTTTCGAAGGCGAGGATGCGTTCGGGACGCAGCGAACTGCCGAAGTATATGCGGAACGATTGCGCGAACGAGCGCCGCGCGGAGTCGCCGTACTCGGACCGGCGCCCGCACCTTTATCGAAGCTGCGCGGCCGCTACCGCTGGCATATCCTCCTGCGCGGAAAGAGCGGCGCCGCGCTACGTAAGGTTGCGCAGCTCGCGACCGCCAACCGCCCGCCGCGCTCGGCCAACATGCGCCTACTGACTGACGTCGATCCGCAGAGCCTCTTGTAGTGTAGACCCGACCGCGCGACCGAGTCGCCGCGGCTACTTGCTTGTCGTTGGCTCCTCCACGGTGCGTGTGATCAAAGTGGAGCGAGCGCCCACGCCGCACAGCCCAGGGGAGCGACGCATGCGACGAAGATCCACGGCAAGAGTTCTCATCTATGCGACGACCATGCTGGCTCTGCTCGCGGCTTGCGGCGACGACGACTCCGCCGACGGCGATGCCCAACTTCCCGCCGCCGACTGGGAACGCACCGAGGAGAGGGAGCCATGTGACGAGTTCTCCTCCACCCGCAACCCGTACTTCGGCGAGCTCCACATCCATACCGCCTATTCTTCGGACGCCGGCGTCGCCGGCACCTTGGCGCTACCACGTGACGCGTATGAGTTCGCCAAGGGCGCGCCGATCGGAATCCCTCCCTTCCAAGCCGACGGCACACCTCAGCGTCTGGCACAACTAGGACGTCCGCTCGA
Source organism: Candidatus Binatia bacterium (assembly GCA_028282445.1). Classification (GTDB taxonomy): domain Bacteria; phylum Desulfobacterota; class Binatia; order HRBIN30; family CADEER01; genus CADEER01. The sequence continues at coordinate 7,832 of JANQHZ010000543.1, forward strand.
TTTCGCGGCCGTGACCGACCATGCCGAATCCTTCGGCGCGGAAGGCGATCGTACGCTCGGCATGTGCGTCCGCAACACCATGATCGTCGACGATTCCGAGTGCGACGCCTCGATGGTCTGGATGGATACGCAGGAAGCCGCCGAGGAACACTACGACCGCACTGCGAGCTGCACTTTCACCACCTTCGTCGCCTACGAGTGGAGTCTGCGCGGGCGACGTCCAGCTGCGAGCCTGCACCGCAACGTGATCTTCCGCAACACGGACGTACCCCCAAGAGCGATGACGTCGGACGACCTCACGACTCCTGAGGACCTTTGGGCGTTCCTCGACGAAGAGTGCGTCGATGCGGAGGGTACGTGCGACGTGCTGACAATCCCTCACAATCCCAACCTGAGTAGCGGCCGCATGTTCCAACCGACAACCCTGCTCGGCGAACCGCTGACCGCGGCTTTGGCGGCGACGCGCGCTCGATTCGAACCGATCGTAGAGATGATGCAGTCGAAGGGCGACTCCGAGTGTCGTACTGGCGTCGACACCACCGACGAGCTCTGCGGATTCGAAAAGATCAACCGAACCGGAGGCGCCTTCCGCGACTTCGACCCAGAGCAAGACTTCCAGCGACTCTCCTTTGTGCGCAATGTCCTCAAGGATGGACTTGTGCACGAGGAGAAACTCGGGGTGAATCCCTTCGCGCTGGGTTTCGTCGCAGCGACCGACGGCCACACCGCCGCTAGTGGTTCGGTGCGGGAAGCCGACTACCCAATCGCAGGAAACTTCGGGTTCGCCGACGCAACCCCGGAGCTCTTGCTCACCGTCAATCCGCCCGGCGGCATCGAGCCGAACGGCGGGGGGCTTGCCGTCCTGTGGGCGGAAGAAAACTCGCGCGACGCCCTGTTCGCCTCCATGCGACGACGAGAAACGTACGCGACCAGCGGGCCGCGCATCCTGGTGCGCTTCTTCGGAGGCGATTATCGCGAGGACCTGTGCGCCAGTCCCACGATGATCGAAGATGCGTATCGCGACGGCGTCCCGATGGGCGGCAACCTGCGCGCATCCGAAACCGGCGACGCCCCGCGCTTCTTCGTTCACGCGATGCGCGACGCCGGCACTCCGGACTTCCCAGGTACGCCCTTGCAGCGTGTGCAGATCGTCAAGGGATGGCTCGACGCGGACGGAAACACCCACGAGAGAGTGTTCGAGGTCGCCGGAAACCCAGACAACGGCGCCGGCGTCGATCCGTCGACCTGCGCCACCGAGGGCGACGGCTTCGACACCCTCTGCGCAACCTGGCGCGATCCGAGTTTCGATCCTGGCGAGCGAGCTTTCTACTACGCCAGGGTCGTCGAGACCCCAACCTGCCGCTGGCATTCGTTCGTATGTAACGACCTCGGCGTACGCTGTGACGAGCCCGAGTCGGTGCCGCAAGCCTTTGCAACCTGCTGCGACCCACTCTTTCCAAGAGCAATTCAGGAACGCGCCTGGACGTCCCCGATCTTCTTCAAGCCCGACGACGCGGCGCCGAGACCGGCTTCATGAACGGGCGCGTACGATCCGGCCCTCGCGCGTTCGGCACGACGATCGTAGCACTCTGCGTGCTGGTCGGGCTCGGCTGCGGCGACGACGATTCGTCTGAGCCCGGGAGCCCTACCCGCCCGACGACTGCCGCCGTCGCCCGAACGCCCACGCCGTCAGCCACGCCAACCCGAACGATCGACCCCGACGCGGTGAGTATCGAAGGAACCATCATCGTGCTGAACCGGCACCGAGACGGTCATCCCCGGCAGATCGGCGTGGAAATCGAGCCGATCGAAGGCACGGTCTGGACGACTGGCGGTAAGGAGCTGATCTACCTGTGGGACGGTCCGTTCGAGCGCAGCCTCAACCGGCACGTCGGGCAACAGGTCAAGCTGCGAGGAACTCTGCGCCGCGGTTTCGACAGCCAAGCCACGATCTTCGCGCATTCGTACGAGCTCGGAGGCGTGAGCTACTTCCCGAACCCACCCGGGCCGGCGACGTCGGAGGTCACAGCCGAAGGCGTCGTCGTGGTCGTCGACCGTTTCGAGGGGGGACATCCGAGAACCCTCGGCCTCCGCCCAGACAATGGGGATCCGCTGAAATTGGGGTCGTCCAACAAGTCGCGCGAGCTGCGCTACCGCATCGGCGAGCGGGTCCGACTGCACGGCACCCTGCGCGGTGACGCCGACACCCTCGATGTCGGCGCCTACGAAGAGCTGGAGCCCGGTCGGGCGATCGGCCCCGGCGACGGCTTCCGGAAGAGTTTTCTCGCCGGCGGACTCGACCGAGCGGGCAACTTCATGGGCGGCGTCGAGGTCGATACGATGGAGATCTTCGACGGTCGCATTTTCGCCGGAATCAGCTACCGGCGGAACACCAACGTGGACAGCGGCGACCCACCCCCTCCAGGGGCCCAGGTCCTGGTGCTCGACCGCTTCGACGCCCGCTGGCGAGTCGACTTCACAGTCACCGGCGATGCGGCGGGGATCTCGCCCCGCATCGTTTCGCTGAAGCGCGTCACCTTCTCCACCGATACGGCCGGGAATCCATTGACGCCGCCGGTAGAGATGCTCGCCGCGGTTGGCGGCAACGGAGAGCTGTATCTCCGCAGCGGCGGCGAGCCGGCCGACTGGGTCGCTACCGGCCTCCCGCAACAAGTACTCGCCAATACGACAACGACTGGGCGCCGACCCGACGCGCGCAGCGTCGCCAGCCACGTCGATCGGGAGACGGGGATCTCTCATGTATTCGTCGGCGCCTTCCTCAGTGGCCGACGCGGCGACGGCGCCGGGGTGTACCGCGGCTCCTTCGATCCCGACGCGCCTGGACTGATCGAATGGGCTGCTACGCCCGACTACCCCTTCACTGCCACCCGAGAGGAGCCCTGGCGCGTCATGGGGCTCACCACCGCGAACGGAGCGGTCTACGCATCGCTCGGCAAGCTGCTGCTGCGCCGAAACGACGGTACCGAACCGACGTGGACCGAGGTCTTTCGCGACCCGCTCCAGAGCGGCAGAGACTCGGTGCGAGAGGCGGCCGCGCTCCGCCTAGGCAACGCGGGCGATAATATACTGTTCGGAATCGAAGGCCCGAACAGCCGCGTCGTTCGCCTGGACCCAGCCGATCGGCACAGACCAACCGTCGAGGTGAATACGGTCCAGCGCCTAGGTCCCGCGATCTACGGAATCATCGGCTACAACGGGCCAGCCGGGCGTTCGCTGGGCGACGGCCAGAGTGCACTCGTTCTGGGGATGGAGCTGCTGCGCATCCGCGCCGATTTCGGCCTCGGTATCCAACAACCGGACCTCGGCCGCTTCTACGAGTGGTCGGACGGCCTCGTGCTCTGGAGGGCCCCCGACGGAGGCTACACGCTCAACCGCATCTTCGATCGCACCATGGAAGTACATCCGCCGCTGGTCGGTGTTCGCGCCGTTCTGGGACAGTCGCCCTTCCGAGGCGAAGAAGACATCGCCTACCTGGGCGGGTTCGACCACAACGGCCACCTGTCTCACAACACGGCGTGGATCTTCAAAGTGCACCTCGACGATCTACGTGATGGAATTCTCGCACTCGACCCGTGAAGCCTCTCGATCGGCTTTGGCACGACGCCGGCGGCGTTGCCAAAGCCGGTCGCCTCTACCATGTTGCCTGCATGGCAAAGCGATCGCAGTTTTTTCGCGCCGGAGTCGGCATCGCGGTCATCGATGACTCGGGGAAGCTGTTGGTTCTC
>JANQHZ010000544.1 GCA_028282445.1 Candidatus Binatia bacterium
CGCGGAAACCGACGTGGCCATCGCGGTGTCGTTGACCGCGACCACCGACGATCTTCGCGACCGACTGATGCCCGTCAATCGTCGATATCCATTGGCCGCGGTGATCGAGACCTGCGCGCGGCTGCCGATCTCACAACGGCGGCGGATCACGTTCGAGTACGTTCTGATGAGCGGAGTCAACGACGGGACGGCGGACGCGGATCGCTTGGTGGCGTTGCTGCGAGGGGTGCGTGCGAAAGTCAATCTGATTCCCTTCAACCCCCATCACGGGGCGCCGTACGAGCGGCCCTCGGCAGAGCGAATTCGGTACTTTCAGGATCGCTTGCTGGACTCAGGCCTGAGCGCGACGCTGCGCAAGACGCGCGGCGATGCGGTTTCGGCGGCGTGCGGGCAGCTGGCCGCGGAGCGAAGCTAGTTGGCGATCGCCGCCGGAGTACGGCCGGGCGACGAAGCGGTTCGGATGTCACTCCCTGCACCGATCGAGCGGGCAGCCGTGCTCGTCAATCCGCAAGCGGGTCTCACCAAGGCCGACTCCAGGGGGCTCGAGCGGGTGCTGGCGGGGCGAGGATTCGTCGCGGAGGCCGGCAGCCCGGAGGAGTTGCGCCGATTCGTCGGCGAGGTGTACCGCGAGGGAATCGGCGTCGTCTGCGTGTGTGGTGGCGACGGGACGCTCGGGCGCTTGGCGACGGCGCTGGTAGGCGATCCGGCGCCGGGTGATATCCCGGCGATCGCACCGATTGGCGGCGGTACGATGAATACGATCGCGCGTTCGCTCGGTTTGGGGACGACGATGCCGGCGGCGGCGCTCGAACAACTATTGCGCGGCGGCACCCGCGTAAAGCGGGTTGCGCGCTGTACCATACGCGTCGATGCCGAGGGGGCTGAGAGTCGGCTCGGCTTTATGTTCGGCGCCGGCGTTCCGGCGCGCTTTCTGCGGCTCTACGAGCAGGGCGATCGCCTCGGTGCGTTGCGCGCCGCGCGTGTTCTCGTGGAGTTGGTCGGTTCGGCTTCGATCGGCGGGTCCGCAGTGCGTGAGCTGTTTGCCCCGGTTGCGGGGGAGGTCGCGATCGACGGAGTCGACACCGGGCTGGGTCGGATCTCGATGGTTTACGCCGCTGTGATCGACGACATCGGGCTCGGGTTCCGCCCGACTCCCCGCGCGCCCTTTGAGTCGGCGCGATTCGAGATACTGGCGGCGGACGCCCGCCCAGCCGATCTCATCAAGGCCCTACCGCGGCTGCGTTTCGGCGATGGTATCGGCGGTGATCCCTGGGTCGATGTCTGCGCCGAGTCGGCGGCGGTGCGGCTGCAAGACCCGATGGAGTACATGATCGACGGTGATGTCGAGCCGCCTGTTCGCAAATTGCGGCTGTCGACCGGCCCGAGCTTCGAGCTTCATCTTGCGGCTGGCTGAGCAGGTCGCGGGCGCGGTCGAGTTTCGATAAAGACAGGGGTTTGAGCGAGTCCGCCGCGAAGGCGGGTTGGCGGGCCGCGGCTTTGTGCGGCGCCGGGAGGACGACAGTGCTTGGAGTCATTGGGGGAAGCGGCCTCTACGATTTGCCGGGGATCGAGGACCTGCGTCGGCAGCATGTGTCGACGCCGTTTGGAGAGCCATCGGACGAGATCGTCGTAGGCCGTGTCGGCGCGGGTGACGTCGCCTTTTTGCCGCGCCACGGCAGGGGGCACGCGATATCGCCGTCCGAGATCAATTTTCGGGCGAACATCTACGCTCTCAAAAGCCTGGGCGTCGACCGCCTGCTGTCGGTTGGAGCGGTGGGCAGTCTGCGTGAGGAGTTACCGCCAGGGAGCGTCGCGGTACCCGATCAATTCATCGACCGGACGGTCGCGCGTGCCAGCACGTTTTTCGGAGAGGGGATCGTGGCGCACGTCAGTATGGCGGACCCTGTTTGCTCGGCGCTCGCCGCACTTGCGACGGAAGCCGTCGGGCGCGCGGGAGGCACCGTGAGGTCCGGGGGGACTTACATCTGTATGGAAGGGCCCCAGTTCTCGACCCGCGCCGAGTCGCATCTCTATCGACAGTGGGGAGCCGATGTTATCGGAATGACCCATTGGCAGGAAGCGAAACTCGCCCGCGAAGCGGAGTTGTGTTTCGCCAGTATCGCGATGGTCACCGATTACGACTGCTGGAAGGAAGACGAAGATGCGGTCGTCGTCGACGACATCTTGCGAATCCTGCACGAGAACGCCGCTCTGGCGCAACGGGCGGTCGCCAATGTCGCCGGTGCTCTGTCGGCCGAAAGATCCTGTGGCTGCTCACGGTCCCTAGAGAATGCGATCATCACGGCTCCGGAACGGATCGCACCGGAGGCGAAGTCGAAACTGGACGCCATCATTGGCAAGTACGTGAAGGAGAACGGATGAGCTTGTTGGTTGTTGGGTCGGTGGCCCTGGACACTTTGGAGACGCCGGCGGGGCGAGCCGACGACGCGGTCGGCGGCGCGGCGACCTACTTTGCATATGCGGCGAGCTTCTTTACGCCGATTCGGATGGTTGCCGCTGTCGGCGAGGATTTTCCCGAGGAGGTGCTCGAAGATCTCGAGTCGCGTGGTGTCGACGTGTCGGGCGTCGAGAAGCGCCCGGGATCGACGCTTCGCTGGTCCGGTCGCTACCACGAGGAGCTCAACGTCCGCGACACCCTGCACCTCGACCTGGGAGTGTTCGCTGACTTCGACCCGAGCCTGCCGAGCAGCTTCGCCGATTCGGAGTACGCCTTCCTGGCCAACATCGATCCGGTGTTGCAGTCGCGCGTGCTCGATCAGCTGAACGGCCCCAAGTTGGTCGGCTGCGACACGATGAACCACTGGATCCAGGAGTCGCGACCGCTGGTCGACGCTTTGCTGAAGCGGGTCGACATGTTGGTCGTCAACGACGAAGAAGCGGAGCTGCTGACCGGCGATCGCAACGTCGTCAAGGCGGCCGGCAAGATCCTCGATTCGGGGCCCGAGCGGGTGCTGATCAAGAGAGGGGAGTACGGCGTGATCGAGTTCTCGGGAAATACGGTGTTCGCTGTTCCGGCGTACCCGCTCGAGGAAGTTCGCGATCCGACCGGTGCCGGCGATTGCTTCGCCGCCGGCTTGATGGGGGAGCTGGCGCGATCGGGCGATCTATCGCCGCAGGGGCTGCGACGCGCCATCGTCTATGGAAGCGTGATGGGTTCTTTCGTCGTCGAGGATTTCGGGCCGCGTCGGCTGCAGGAGCTGACGGCGGAGATGATCGACGAGCGGTACCAGCTCTTCGTCTCGTTGACCGATATCCCGCGCTGATCGCGTCGGGCCTCGCGGCGTTGCGCCGATCAGGGCCCGGGGTGACGCCTTGGCGAACGCCATGGATCTTTCCGTTATTGTTCCGATCTTCAACGAGAGGGAGAACATCCGTTCGCTCGATGAGGAGCTGCGGGCGGTGCTGGTCTCGCTCGGGCGTTCGTATGAGGTCATTTACGTCGACGACGGGAGCACCGACGGCAGTTTCGAAGAGCTCGCGGCGCTCGCCGCTGCCGCGGAACCGGTACGCGTCGTCAAGCTGAGCCGGAATTTCGGCCAGACGGCGGCGATGGCAGCGGGGATCGCGGAGTCGACCGGTGACGAGGTCATCTTGCTCGACGGCGATCGGCAGAACGACCCCGCGGATATCCCGAGCATGCTCGCCAAACGAGCGGCGGGGTACGACCTGGTTGCCGGTTGGCGCAAGGACCGCAAGGACGCCTGGCTCTCGCGCAAGCTGCCGTCGCGGGTTGCAAACTGGTTCATCGGCTATGCGACCGGGGTTCGGCTGCACGACTACGGCTGCACTCTCAAGATCCTGCGCGGCGATTTGGCGCGTTCGTTGCGCCTGTACGGCGAGATGCATCGATTCATTCCGGCGCTGGTCGACGATCTCGGAGGTAGGATTATCGAGATGCCGGTCAACCACCGCGCCCGCGTCGCAGGCGAGTCGAAGTACGGGATCACTCGTACCGTACGCGTCGTGCTGGACCTGTTGACGGTGAAATTCCTGTCGAGCTATGCAACCCGTCCGATTCACGTCTTCGGCGTCGCCGGGTTGATCTCGACGTTTTTCGGGTTGGCGATCGTCGGCTGGATGGGCGTCGAGCGCATCGTTCTCGGAAACCCGATCGGCGATCGTCCATTGGTATTGCTGGGAATCTTGCTGACGGTGATGGGTCTCCAGTTCGTTACCATGGGCCTGCTCGGCGAGATCTTGGTGCGGACCTACCACGAATCTCAGGGCAAACCGGTCTACCGGGTTGAGAAGCTGCTGTAGCCCGATCGCGGTGCCGCAGCCCGGCGCAGTGTCGCAGGTGCGATCTAGGCGTCGATGGAGTCGTTCTTTTAGGAGGATATTTTGAAGCTTTGTGTGGTTGGAACCGGATATGTCGGCCTCGTGGCCGGAACGTGCTTTGCCGAGAGCGGCAACGACGTCATTTGTGTCGATGTCGACGAAAAGAAGGTCACCGCGCTTCGCGCGGGGGAAGTGCCGATCTACGAGCCCGGCCTCGAGGAGCTGATCCGGCGCAATACGGCCCAGGGCAGGCTCTCCTTCCAGACTGATCTGGCGGATGCCGTGCGACGATCGGAGATCTGCTTCATCGCCGTGGGTACGCCGGAAGGCAAAGACGGTGAGGCCGACCTCAGCGCGGTGATGGCGGTCGCCGCGGGAATTGGCGATGCGATGGACGGCTATCGCGTCATCGTCGACAAGAGCACGGTTCCGGTGGGGACGGCAGCCAAAGTCGAGGCGGTGCTGCGGTCGCGTACGGATCAGGAGTTCGACGTGGTGTCGAATCCGGAGTTCCTCAAAGAGGGAGCGGCGATCGACGACTTCCAGAAGCCCGACCGGGTGGTGATCGGGTGTCGTACCGACCGCGCCTGGCACATGATGGAGCACCTCTACAAACCCTTCGTGCGGACGGGCAACCCGATCCTGCGCATGACTCCGGAGAGCGCGGAGATGACCAAGTACGCGGCCAACGCGATGTTGGCTGCCCGCATCTCGCTGATGAACGAAATCGCCAATTTGTGCGAGGCGACCGACAGCGATGTCGAAGACGTACGTCGCGGTGTCGGCCTCGACGAGCGGCTCGGGCCGGCCTTTCTTTTTCCAGGAGTCGGCTACGGTGGATCGTGTTTCCCGAAGGACGTCAAGGCGCTGATCAAGGTGGCCGAGACGCGATCTCTCGACGCGCAAGTGCTGAAAGCAGTCGATGACGTCAACCGACGCCAAAAGCGCTGGCTATACGAAAAAGCCCAGCGCTTCATCAAAAAGGACCTGGGCAAGACTCGTCTCGCCGTTTGGGGCCTGTCGTTCAAGCCTCGCACCGACGACATGCGCGAAGCGCCGTCGGTGGTTTTGATCCGGGCTCTGCTCGAGGAGGGTGCGAGCGTTGCGGCGCACGATCCGGTGGCGATGCCGGTGGCGCGATCGCTGTTCGGGGAGCGCATCGACTACTTCGAATCGGCTTATGAAGCTTTGCGCGGGGCCGATGCGCTCTTGATCGTCACGGAATGGCAGGAGTTCAAGCAGCCGGATTTCGAGCGTATGAAGCAACTGTTGCAGACCCCACTCGTCATCGACGGCCGGAACTTGTACGACCGGGAGGAGATGGCGAGGCTCGGGTTCCAGTATGTCGCGGTCGGGCGTCAGCCGGTCGGTGAGGAGTAGGAATGGGACGAGTCCTGATAACGGGCGGGGCCGGATTCATCGGCTCCCACCTGGCTGATCGGCTTCTCGACGAGGGCCACGAGGTGATCGCGTTGGACAATCTGTCGACCGGTCACCCGCGCAACATCGCGCATCTCATCGGGCATCCGGGCTTCAAGTTCCTCAAGTACGACGTCACGGACTACATCCACGTCGAGGGACCGCTCGACACGATCTTTCATCTCGCATCGCTGCCGAGTCCGGTCGACTACCTGCGGATGCCGATACCGACTCTGAAGGTGGGCGCGTTGGGGACTCACAAGGCGCTCGGACTGGCGCGCGCAAAAGGAGCGTCCTTCCTGCTCGCCTCGACTTCTGAAGTCTACGGCGACCCCGAGGTTCATCCGCAGCCGGAAGAGTACTGGGGCAACGTCAATCCGGTCGGTCCACGCGGAGTGTACGACGAGTCCAAGCGCTTCGCCGAAGCGATGACGATGGCCTACCAGCGCAATCACCACATGGCCAACTACATCTGCCGCATCTTCAATACCTATGGACCGCGTATGCGCGCCGACGACGGTCGCGTGGTGACCAATTTCGTCGCCCAGGCGCTGCGTGGCGAGTCGCTGACCGTGTACGACGACGGCTCGCGAACGCGGAGCTTTTGCTTCGTGAGCGATCTCGTCGACGGCATGTTGCGCCTGGTGCAGTCCGACCACCACGAACCCGTCAACTTGGGAAATCCGAACGAGATGTCGATCCTCGAGTTTGCGGAGCGGGTCGTGAAGTTGTCGGGAACGGGCGCCGAGGTCGATTTCATCAAACCGGAAGACGAGCGGACCCAGGACGATCCGAAGACGCGCCGCCCCGACATCTCCAAGGCCCGTGAGTTACTCGGTTGGGAACCGTCGGTCTCTCTCGACGACGGCCTTTCGAAGACGATCGACTACTTCCGGGATCTCTTCGAAAGTGAAAAGGGCGGGGCGACGCGCCAAGCCTGACCCGCCTCCATGGCCGCAGAGATTCGAAACTTCTCGATCATCGCCCACATCGACCACGGCAAGTCCACACTGGCCGACCGGCTGATCGAATCGACCGGTACGGTCAGCGAGCGCCAGCAGCAGGCGCAGATGCTGGACAGCATGGATCTCGAGCGTGAGCGCGGGATCACCATCAAGGCCAGCCCCGTGCGGCTCAGCTATACCGCCCGTGACGGCAAGGATTACGTCTTCAACCTGATCGACACGCCGGGGCATGTCGACTTCACCTACGAGGTGTCTCGTAGCCTGTCTGCTTGCGAAGGCGCGGTCCTGGTGGTGGACGCCTCGCAGGGGGTAGAGGCGCAGACTCTGGCCAACGTCTACCTGGCGCTCGATAGCGATCTGGAGATCCTGCCGGTGATCAACAAGATCGACCTTCCCGGCGCCGAGCCGGAGCGAGTGCGATCGGAGATCGAAGAGATCATCGGCCTCGACGCTTCGGAGGCAGTGCTGACCAGCGCCAAGCAGGGGATCGGGATCGAGGACGTGCTCGAGGGGATCGTCGCGACAGTGCCTGCCCCCACGGGCGACGTCGCGGCTCCGCTCAAGGCGTTGGTCTTCGATAGCTGGTTCGACCCGTACCACGGTGCCGTAGCGGTGATTCGCGTCTTCGAGGGTGAGGTCCGGCGCGGCATGGCGATCGAGTTGATGGCGAGCGGCAAGCGCTTTCAGGTCACCCAGGTCGGGATCTTCGCGCCCCGCCCGCAAGCGGTGGAGTGTCTGGGCCCCGGCGAGGTCGGCTTTGTGAGCGCCGCGATCAAGGAGATCGCGGACGCCAAGATCGGCGACACCGTCACCGAAGCGGACCGGCCCACGGCCGAGCCCTTCCCGGGGTACAAGGCCGTCAAGGCGATGGTGTTCAGTGGGCTCTATCCGACCGAGTCGGCGCAGTACGAGCCACTACGCGATGCCATGGAGAAGCTGCGGCTCAACGATTCTTCGTTCAGCTACGAGCCGGAAAGCTCGGTGGCGCTCGGTTTCGGGTTTCGTTGTGGGTTTCTCGGGCTGCTGCACATGGACGTCGTGCGCGAGCGGCTCGAGCGCGAGTTCGCACTGGCGCTGATTGCGACTGCGCCGACCGTGGAATATCGCGTGACGGACGTGAACGGCGAAGTCCTGATGATCGACAGCCCCACCAAGCTGCCGCCGATGGGGGACGTCGAGACCATCGAGGAGCCGTTCATTCTGGCTTCGATCCACGTCCCGGAATCTTATCTGGGCAACGTCTTTGCCCTGTGCGAAGAGAAGCGCGGTCGTCAGCGCGATATCCGCTACCTCGGGATGGGGCGGGTCCTGATCGAGTACGAGCTTCCGCTGAACGAGGTCGTCCTCGACTTCTTCGACCGGCTCAAGTCGGCGACCAAGGGGTATGCGTCGCTCGACTACGAGTACCTCGATATGCGAGCCGGTGATCTGGTTCGGCTCGATGTTCTCGTGAACGGCGACCCGGTCGACGCCTTGTCGATGATCGTACATCGCGACCGATCGTATGCGCGCGGACGCGACGTCATCGCCAAGATGCAGGAATTGATCCCGCGCCAGATGTTCGAGGTCGTCCTGCAAGCGTCGATCGGCACCAAGATCATTGCTCGCAAGACGGTAAAGGCCCTGCGCAAGAACGTCACCGCCAAGTGCTACGGAGGGGACATCAGCCGCAAACGCAAGCTGCTCGAGCGTCAGAAGGAGGGCAAGCGGCGGATGAAACAGGTCGGTCAGGTCGATATTCCGCAGGAAGCGTTCCTGGCGGTGCTGCGCATCGGAGAGGACTGAGCCGGCGGTCGGGCACGCTCCCGCCGAGTCTCGAGGTCGGCCGGGGCGCGCTGGAGACAGGGGGGCGAGGTTTGAGGCCATACCTACATGCCGTTGCCACGGCCTTCGCGATCACCCTGGTGATGCGCTCCTGCGCCGTCCAGGGCTTCCGGGTGCCGTCCGGCTCGATGCTGCCGAGCTTGCAGGTCGGGGACCACATCCTGGCCTCCCGTCTCGACTACGGCATCCCGGCGCCTTTCTCCGGCCGATGGTTGTGGCGCTATGCCGACCCAGCGGTGGGCGAAATCGTGGTTCTGGAGCGTCGGGACGAGCCGGGCAGCTATTTCGTCAAGCGAGTCGCCGCCGTAGCCGGCGAGATCGTCGAGATGGTGGACGGCGACCTCGTCGTCGATGGGCGCCGGCGGGACTTTGCCGGACAGTCCCTGCGACCCGCCGAACTGGTGGATTTTCGGCCGCTACGGGTACCGCCGGGGCAGGTTTTTGTGCTAGGAGACAACCGCGACCAGAGTATCGATAGCCGAGATTGGGGTCCAGTCGAGGTTTCAGGCATCAAAGGGCGGGTTTTTCTCATCTACTGGTCACAGAGAAAGAGCGGCGGCAGCGTCCGCTGGGAGCGCCTGGGTGCTTGGATCAATTAACCGACGGACTGTTCAGGTTTGTGGAGGGGTGGCGATGGCCCATCGTATTTCGATTTCGTTCGTAACCGGCTTGGCGCTGGTTGTTTTGTCGGTGACCTCCGGCTCAGCGGACAGCGGAGTTTTCCAATCCGCGCCACTGTCCTCGGTCGGCAGCCGACCCACCGCACTGGAAGTTGGGGACGTCGACGGCGACGGGAGCCTCGACGTGGTCGTGACCAACACCGGAGGCACGCGCAACGTCGTGACGACCGGCATCGGCTTCGGAGACGGCACCTTTGTCGAGTTTCGTCAGGCCGAGGTCAACGTTGGTGGACTCCCGGGCGAGCTCGAGCTCGCCGATTTCGACGGCGACGGGATCGACGATATTGCGGCGGTCAACACCAACGAAGGCGTTGCCGTGTTGCTCGCGGGAGGCGGGAGCCGCCAGGATGTCTTCGGCGATCCGGGTCCCAACATCCCGATCGGCGGAGCGCCGATCGACGTTACTTCCGGTGATCTCAACGGCGACGGCGACCTCGACCTCGTCACGTCGAATTCGGAGACGGAAGGTTCGCCGGGCACGATCACGGTCTTGCTCGGCGCCGGGGATCTGACTTTCACCCGCGTCGACCAGGACCCGGGGATGGATGGAACTCAGGATCTCGTCGGTGAGATCGGCACGTCGACCTCGGTCGTCGTCGACATCAACGACGACTCGATCCTCGACATTCTAGCTCTCAACGCCACGTCGGAAACGATTTCGGTGTTCCTTGGCGACGGCGACGGCACCTTCGACGAACCGAGTATCCAGGCGGTTCCCGGAGTCCAGCATTTCGCACTCGGCGATTTCGATGGCAACGGCGACCTGGACATGGCGGGTGCACTCACCAATACCGATCGCGTCCAGGTCCTGCTTGGTAACGGCGACGGTACCTTTTCGAGCCACGAAACGTTCCGGGTCGGCAGCGCGCCGATCCGAGTCGCCATCCACGACGTCACCGGCGACGGCGAGCTCGATATCGTGAGCGCCAATAGCCGCAGCCAGGATGCATCGGTCATCCCTGGCCTGGGCGGCGCACAATTCGGACCTGTGCGGACGTATGTCGCCGACGCCGAACCGCGCCGATTGGCCTTCGGCGATTTCGACGAAGACGGCCTGGAGGACATTGCGGTCGTGTCGGAAGGAGACGCCGGTGCAACCGTGGCGACGATCCGCGGCGCCGGCGATGGCACGTTCCTGGCGGCGGAAGACTTGCGAGTCGACGGGGCGCCCGCGGATATCGGCGTTGCCGATATCGATGGCAACGGCTTCGCCGACATCTTTGGTGTAACCAACGGCGGCGAGGTTTTTGTGTTTCCGTCCACCGGCGCGGATGCGCTCGAACCGCGCGTCACCATCGCGGTGACGAGCGGCGCGCTCGAAGCGATCGCGGTCGACGATATCGACGGCGACGGTCGACTCGACGCTGCCGTTTCCGACAGTGCGGCGGGCGAGCTCGCTCTGCTCTTCGGCCAGCCCGACGGCAACCTCGATCTCTCCGACCGAATCGCCGTCGGAGCGTTGCCGCAGCCGGTGGCGCTCGGAGATTTCAACGCCGACGGTCGGACGGACCTCGCCACTGCTCTGCTCGAAGACGGCCAGGTGGCGGTACGCCGCCAACGTGCGGCGACCGGGCCGCCGACTTTCGAGCCGGTCCAGTTGTCACCGTCGACCTTGACCCAGGATCGGGCCGGGCCGGTCGCGCTCAAGGTGATCGACGCCGACTGCAACGGGCGAGACGACCTGGTGGTCGCCAACAATGCGGTCGAGACGATTGCCGTGTTGCTGAGTGACGGCGACGGTACGTTCACCATTTCCAACGAGCTCGGCACCGATGTCGTCGGTGAGCGGCCGAGCTCACTGGTGGTCGGCGACTTCGATTCGGACGGTCGCGAGGACTTTGCGATGAGCAACGGGCTCAGCACGAGCAGCTCGGCGCCATCGATCCGTTTCTTCTTCGGTCGCTGTGACGGGACCTTCGAGACCGCCGAAGAAAAGGGTTTCGGCAATCCGAACAGCGAAAACATCCGCGCCGGCGCAGTGGTCCCGGCGATCGCGGCACGCGACTTCTCGGGCGATCAGATCGTCGACATGGCAGGCGTCAATCAGACGTCGAACGTGGTTGGCGTCTTCCTATCGATGGGCGACGACGAGATTTCCAATGGCGTCTTCGTGCCGCGGAATAAGGACGTCGTCAGCCGCATGCCGGAAGCGGTGGCTGCGGGAGATTTCGACGCGGACGGACGCTACGATTTGGTGGTTGGGAATACCGATGCCAGCGCGCAGAACGTGACGGTCCTGCTCAACTGCGCGCGCGATCCAGGATGTGACATTCTCGGCCGGGATCCCGAGGGCATGGCCGCCAATCGGGGAGACGCCAACGACGACGGGGTCTTGACGGTGGCCGATATCGCTGCGGTCGCGGCGGAAGTGATCGACGGCGACGGCCGTGACGTCGAAGGGGTTGGGCGGGGCACATTTCCAGGAGTCCCCGGGGCTGACAGCAACGGCGACGGTCGGGTCGACGAGCAGGACGCGCGGGCGATTGCGCGGCGGATCTTCTCGGACGCAGCTGGATGAACGAAGACTCTCTGCAAAGCGACCTTCGGGATGCGATGCGAGCGCGTGACCAGCGTCGCATCGACATCCTTCGCGGTGTGATCGCGGTCGCCAAGAATATCAAGGTGGAGAAGCGTGTCGACGCCCTCGATGAGGGCGATTTGGTGGCGATCGTCCGCAAGGAGTCCAAGAAGCGGGACGACATCATCGAGTTTGCCACCAAAGGCAACCGCCCCGAGACGGTGGCCGACGCGCAGGCGGAGAAGGCGATTCTCGAGGAATATCTACCGAAACAGTTGAGCTCCGACGAGCTCGCGGCCGCGATCGCCACGTTGAGCCAAGAGCTCGGTACGAGCGAGATCGGGCCGCTGATGAAGGCCCTCAAAGATCGTTACGCGGGCCGCTTCGACGGTAAGGCAGCGAGCGCGGCGATTCGCAACATCGCGTCCTGACAGCTGGTTACTGTTCGAGCGCCGGAGCAGGAGCGTCGCCCGGGTCCTGCAGTAGGTCTGCCGCCGCGCGAACGGCGGTACCGGGCTCGATCGTGCGGCCCTGCGCCCGGAGGGCGCGTTCGAGCGCGGTCAGCACGAGCAGCACGTTCGCCGGGGTGCTCGATTCGCCCATCAGGCCGATCCGCCAGACTTTGCCTTGGAGCGGACCGAGTCCTCCGCCGATCTCCAGGTCGTAGTCGCGCAGCAACATCGACCGGACCTGCCCGTCGTCGACGCCGGCGGGAATACCGACGGCGTTCAACATCCACAGCCGCCGCCCCTCCTGGGCGGTGAGCGGCAATCCCATTGCCGCCAATCCCTCCCCGAGGGCTTCGTGGTTGCGTTGGTGTCTTCGCCAACGGGCCTCGAGTCCTTCCTCATG
>JANQHZ010000581.1 GCA_028282445.1 Candidatus Binatia bacterium
CTCAAGCAGCCGCTGAACGGGATTGCCTACGATCCGGAAAAGGCGTCGGAGATCGCCAGCCGGATTGGATTTCCGGTCTTGGTGCGGCCTTCCTACGTGCTCGGCGGCAGGGCGATGGAGATCGTCTTCGACGACACGAGCCTGCGTTCCTACATGGCGCGTGCTGTCGACATCGGTCCCGGGCGGCCGGTGCTGATCGATCAATTTTTGGAAGATGCGATCGAGCTCGACGTCGACGCGATCTGTGATGGAGAGACCGTGGTGGTCGCCGGCATCATGGAGCACATCGAGCGCGCCGGCGTACACTCGGGCGACAGCGCTTGCTCGTTGCCGCCGAAGACCATCCCCGCCGAGGTGCTGGCGGAAGTGCGCCGGCAGTCGGAGGCCTTGGCGATCGAGCTGGGTGTTGTCGGGTTGATGAATGTCCAATTTGCGATCCAGAAGTCGCAGGTGTTCATCATCGAGGTGAACCCGCGCGCGTCGCGCACGGTGCCGTTCGTCTCGAAAGCGACCGGCGTACCGATCGCGAAGTTGGCAGCGCGGGTGATGATGGGCGAGAAGCTTTCCGAGCTCGGCTTCACCGAGCAGGTCGTGCCCGAGCACATCGCCGTCAAGGAGTCGGTGTTCCCCTTCGCCAAGTTTCCCGGGGTCGACACGCTGCTCGGCCCGGAGATGAAGTCGACCGGCGAGGTGATGGGAATCGACGACTCGTTCGGCGTCGCCTTTGCGAAGGCTCAGATCGCAGCGGGTACGATGCTGCCGAGCGAGGGAATGGTCTTCGTCAGCGTCAACGACAGCGACAAGGAGTCGCTCGGCCCAGTTGCCGAGCGACTCGCCAAGTGTGGCTTCGCCCTGTGCGCGACTGCCGGCACCGCGGCGATGCTCCAGAAGCTCGGGCTCGAGGTGACACCGCTGAAGAAGATGAAGGAGGGGAGCCCGAATGCGGTCGATGCGGTTCGGGCGGGCGAGATCGTCATGGTGATCAACACGCCGCGGGGCAGCGGCGCCCACCGCGATTCGTTCCCAATACGTCGCGCGGCGCTCGAGTGTCAGGTCCCCTACTTCACGACGATTGCGGGGGCTGAAGCGGCAACCGACGGCATCGAGTTTCTACAGCGCCAATCGCTCAGCGTCCGGAGTTTGCAGGAATACCACGCCTGATGTCGGACGGGGGCGCTTCGACGACTGCGGTCGACGCTCTCGAACTGCTGTTCCAGGCGCTGAGGCCGCCGCTCGAATTCGTCGCCAAGGCGGGAGCGGAGGCGGCCGCGCGCACTGTGCTACCGGTCGAAGAGCTGGCGACGAGGGCGCGCGATCTCGCCGATGCCGCGGAGGCCAGTGAGCTGCGGACGGTCCTGTCGCAGCTGGCCGACGCGCTCGAGGCGCTGGCGCAGGCGGCTCCGCGCGAGCGCGGGCAGGCGGCCGCCAAGTGCTTGGAAATGATCGACCGAGCTACCGGAGGCGGCGCGTCGCCTGCGGCGGCTGCACCGGCGCCGGTGTACCGCCGCTGGAGCGGAGAGCTCGACGCCGCGCTCCAGGCACTCGGGCGCTCGGTGCAGTTCGTCAAAGGGGTCGGGCCCAAGCGTGCGGACGAGTTGCGCAAGATGGGCATCGAAACGGTGGAGGATCTGATTTTCCATCTGCCGTTCCGCTACGAAGATCGGAGTCGGGTTACGCCGATCGCACACTCCGTCACCGGCTACCCGGGCAGCTACATCGGGGAGTTGGTTCACCTCGAAGAGAAGAGGGTGGGCCGCGCCGGCCGGCGAATCCTCGAAGGCGTGGTGCGCGACGCGACCGGGCTCCTCGGGCTGACCTGGTACAACCAGGTGTCCTTCTTCCGCGCGCGTTTCCGTCCCGGGCAAAAACTGCGCGTCTATGGTCGAGTCGAAGTCGATGCCGGTGGCGGCAAGCGGATCGTTCACCCGGAGGTAGAGGCCGTTTCGAGCGATCGGGCGGCGGGCATCGTGCCGGTCTACAACAAGCCGGGTACGGT
The DNA here is from genome assembly GCA_028282445.1 of Candidatus Binatia bacterium. GTDB lineage: Bacteria > Desulfobacterota > Binatia > HRBIN30 > CADEER01 > CADEER01. Next base: position 1,997 of record JANQHZ010000581.1, read on the forward strand.
CTCCGTCAAGGCGATGCGGAAGCTGGTGCACCAGGCGCTCGGCGACGCCATTCAGTCGGTCCCGTCCGTGTTGCCGCAGGAGATTGCATCCAAGGCTGGTCTGGTCGATCTCGCCGCCGCTCTCGAAGGGGTACACAAACCAGCCGCCGATCGAGATGCCGGTGAGCTGACCGAGATGCGTTCGAATGCGCACCGCTCTTTGGTGTTCGACGAGTTGTTCTACCTCCACCTGGGGCTGGCATTGCGGCGGCGCAAGGACGAGCGTGAAGCGGGTCTGCCGATGGAAGGCGACGGACCGCTGGTGGCGGAGCTTCAGCGCAGGTTGCCATTCGCGCTTACCGGCGCCCAGCAACGGGTCGGCGCCGAGATCGCCGAGGACATGGCTCGAGCCCACCCCATGCACCGGTTGGTGCAGGGCGACGTCGGCAGCGGCAAGACGGTGGTGGCGCTCCAAGCGGCGCTAATCGCCGTGCAGAACGGCCGACAGGTGGCGTTCATGGCCCCGACCGAGCTGCTCGCGGAGCAGCACTACCGCGGCATCTCCGAGTTGCTCGAAGGTATGGCCGTACGTGCCGAGCTGTTTACGGGCGAACGCCTACGTCGCGACCGGGTCTCTCTGTACGACGACTTGGCGCGCGGGGAAGTGGACGTCGCGGTCGGCACCCATGCGCTCATTCAGGAGACGGTGAGGATACCGAAGCTGGGTCTCGGCGTCATTGACGAGCAACACCGCTTCGGCGTCATGCAACGGGCCGCGCTGCGTGGGCTCGGTTCCGGCGATGCGCCGGCGCCCGATATCCTGTTGATGACGGCGACGCCGATTCCGCGAACGCTCTCGATGACCATCTACGGAGACCTGGACGTGTCCCTGCTCGACGAGTTGCCGCCGGGTCGAACGCCGGTGCGGACCCACACCGTCCACGAGTCGGAACGCGGTCGAGCGTATGCAACGGTGCGGCGCGAGGTCGAGGCGGGGCGGCAAGCCTACATCGTCTTTCCGCTGGTCGAGAGCAGCGACAAGCTCGAGCTGCGCGACGCGACCACGATGGCGGCTGAGCTGAAGCGTACGGTGTTTGCCGAGCAGCGTGTCGGTCTTCTGCACGGCAAGATGAAGCCGGACGAAAAGGAAGCCGTCATGCGTCGCTTCCGCGACGCCCAGCTCGACATTCTCGTCAGCACGACGGTCGTCGAGGTCGGAGTGGACGTGCCGAATGCCACCGTGATGGTAGTCGAACACGCGGAGCGCTTCGGCCTGTCCCAGTTGCACCAGCTGCGCGGGCGGGTGGGGCGAGGGCGACACGCCTCGATCTGCCTGCTGATCTCATCGCGCCACGCCGGCAGTGCCGACACGGACCGGCTCGCCGTCATGCGCGACAGCAACGACGGCTTCGCCATCGCAGAGGCGGACCTGCGTATTCGGGGGCCGGGGGAGTTCCTCGGGACCCGGCAGTCCGGTCTGCCCGATTTCCGGGTCGCCAACCTGTCGCGCGACACCCGCGTCATGGCCGAAGCGCGTAACGCCGCGCTCGAGTGGCTCGACAGCGACCCCACCCTCGCCGGCGAGGAGTCGCGGCCGCTGCGGGCGGTGCTGAAATCGCGCTGGGCGGGCCGGCTCGGTCTCGCTGAGATCGGATGACGGTCGATCCATCGCCAGACACGCGGTCCGCCATCCAGCGGTGTCGAAAACCGAATCAGGCGGGGGGGAGAGAATGCCCTGACTAGGGCTGAGGCTGAGGCGAGGCGAAGGCTGAGGATGGTAGGGATGCATCGAGCCCGGCAATCGCCGTCGCGCGGCGCGCGACCACCACCCTCAGCCTCGCCATCGCCTCAGCCTTCGCCTCGATCGCCAATTCAATGACGAGAAAATGGACGGCCCCAGGCAGGGGGACGGATGGAGTGCGGCACGACGATTCCACGGTCCACTACCGTCGAAAACCGCGAATTGCGCAGTTGAACCATATCGGGTTTACTGTCGGGGTTTCGACAGATCAGCGGGCGCATCGGGGAGCGAGGGCCCGGCGCAGCGCCAGGGTTGGTGGCAGGGATGGAATTTCCGAGAATCAAGAGGCTTCCGCCGTACGTATTCAACATCATCGGCGAGCTCCGGCACCAAGCCCGTAGGGCCGGCGAGGACATCATCGACTTCGGGATGGGCAATCCCGACGGACCGACCCCGCCGCACGTCGTCGCCAAGCTGATCGAGGCGTCCCAGAAGCCGCAGAATCATCGCTATTCGGTCTCGCGTGGAGTCTACAAGCTTCGTGTCGCGATCACCGACTGGTACCGGCGTCGCTACGACGTGGATCTCGACCCCGACAGCGAGGCGGTGGTCACCATCGGATCGAAGGACGGCCTGGCTCATCTGGCGATGGCCGTCCTCGGCCCCGGGGACGTCGTTTTTTGTCCGAGCCCGACCTATCCGATTCACCAGTACTCGGTGATTCTTGCGGGCGGCGATCTGCGTTCGGTGCCGATGGTGCCGGGCAGCGATTTCTTCGGCGAGCTCGAAGAGGCCCTCAAACAGATGTGGCCAAAGCCGAAGGTGCTCATTCTCAATTTTCCGCACAATCCGACGACGGCGGTGGTCGCTCGAAGCTTCTTCGAGCGGATCGTCGAGTTCGCCAGAGAGTACGAGTTCCCGGTCGTGCACGACCTGGCCTACGCCGACATCGTCTTCGACGGCTACAAGGCCCCGAGCTTTTTGGAGATCCCCGGCGCAAAGGAAGTTGGGGTCGAATTCTACAGTCTTTCCAAGAGCTACAACATGCCCGGCTGGCGCGTCGGCTTTTGCGTCGGCAACCCCGAGATGATCGCCGCCCTCGCGCGTATCAAGAGCTATCTGGACTACGGAATCTTCCAACCGATCCAGATTGCGGCGATTCACGCTCTCAACGGTCCTCAGCATTACGTCGAAGAGATTCGTATG
>JANQHZ010000609.1 GCA_028282445.1 Candidatus Binatia bacterium
CCCGCGGGACTGCGGCAACGGGGTCGCTGACGGTCTCGAGGAATGCGACGACGGCAACGTCGCCGACGGCGATGGATGCTCGGCGACTTGCCAACTCGAGCCGGGCGGCGATCCCTGCGCGGGGGTCGATGCGAGCGCCGCGACCCGCTACCGACTCGTCGAAGTTGCGTCGGGACTTTCCAATCCGCTCTTTCTGACGGCGCCGCCGCTGGATCCGCACCGCGTGTTCATCGTCGAGCAAGCGGGGCGCATCATGGTCATCGACGGCACCGAAGCCGACCCGGAGCCGACCGTCTTTCTCGATCTGACCGATCGGGTGAGGTTCCTTCCCGGATTCGACGAGCGCGGACTGCTCAGCGTCGCCTTTCATCCGGACTACGAGAACAACGGCTGGTTCTTCGTGAACTACAACTGTCGCGACGATTCCTGCCCACCGGGGGCTGCGGACAGCTCCACGGTCATTTCGCGCTTCGAGCGCTCCGACGATCCGAATGTCGGCGATGCCGGCAGCGAACGGGTGTTGATCACCATTCCCCAGCCATTCTCCAACCACAACGGCGGCCTCAACGCCTTCGGGCCGGACGGATACTTGTACGTCGGGATGGGGGACGGCGGATTGTTCGACGATCCGCTCGAAGCCGGGCAAGACGACGGCACTCTCCTCGGCAAGATGCTTCGCATCGATGTCGACGTTGCCGAGTCTCCGTATTGGCGCGTGCCGGTCGGCAATCCGAACGGCCTCTCCGGCGAGCTCGGGCTGATTTGGGCCAAGGGGCTGCGCAACCCGTGGCGCTTCTCGTTCGACCGCGCCACCGGCGACCTCTACATTGCCGACGTCGGACAGGACACGTTCGAAGAGATCAGCGTCCAGCCGGGCGACAGCCCCGGCGGCGAGAACTACGGTTGGGACATCTTTGAGGGCACCGCCTGCTTGGCCGATCGCGCTGGGCCGAGCGAGTGTCCGCAATCCGACGAAGGACTGGTCCGGCCGGTCCTCGAGTACGGTCGCGATCAGGGCGTTTCGATCACGGGCGGATACGTCTATCGCGGATGTTCTCTGCCGGCCCTCGACGGACACTACTTCTACTCCGATCACGACGCCGGGTGGATTCGGACCTTCGTGCTGTCGAACGGTTCGGCGACCCAGGAGCAGGATCGAACGAGCTCGATCGCGACACCCCCGGGTGCGCGTATCCGCTTCGTGAGCAGCTTCGGCGAAGACGCAAGGGGGGAGATCTACCTGGTGGAACGACGAGGGCAGGTCTACAAGCTCGTGGCTGACGAATAGGGGGATCCGATGAAAGCGATCTACTTGGTCAAAACCGGCGACGCCGGCGCCGCCTTCGAGTTGCGTGATGCACCCGACCCGTCGCCCGCCGAGGGCGAGGTCGCCATCGCGGTCGAGGCGTTCGGTCTGAACTACGCCGACGTCTCGGCACGCCACGGTCTGTACCAGGACGCACCACCGATGCCGAGCGTGCTTGGGTACGAGGTGGTCGGACGTATCGACGGGGTCGGGGCGGGTGTGTCCGGGTTGTCCGAAGGCGAGCGCGTCTGTGCGCTCACCCGTTTCGGCGGCTATGCGACCCGCGCGGTGACCGACGCGCGAGCGGTTGCGGTTATTCCCGACGACATGGATGCGGGTGTTGCGGCGGCACTACCGACACAAGGCTGCACGGCGTACTACATGGCAATCGACTCTTTGAATCTGCACGAGGGCGACCATGTGCTGATTCATGCCGCCGCCGGTGGAGTCGGAACCTTGCTCGTGCAGATGTGCAAGGAAATCGGTTGTGTCGTCTACGGCACCGCCGGATCCGCCGACAAGCTCGACCTCCTGCGCGAGCTCGGTGTCGATTATGCGATCAACTACCGAACCAACGACTTCGTCGCGGACATCGAGCGCTTGCGCGGGGCCCAGGGCCTCGACGTCATCTTCGATTCGATCGGGGGGGCGTACGTCCGGCGTGGCATGAACCTGCTCGCGGCCGGAGGGAAGATGGTTTGCTTCGGGGCGGCCAGTCACGAGTCCGGGCGGTTTCAGGTCTTTCGCTCTCTGGCGTTTCTCGCGTCTTGGGGCCTGCCGCACCCGGTGCCGTTGCTGATGAAATCTCGATCGCTTGTCGGTGTGAACATGCTGCGAATCTCCGATGAGCGACCCGAGGTGTTGGGGCGGTGCATGCGCGGAGTGGCGGAGATGGCGCTGGCGGGGCGCTTGAAGCCGATTGTCGGCGGCCGCTTCGACGCGGCGCGAATCGGAGAAGCTCACGAGCTACTGGAGAGCCGCCGCTCGACCGGCAAGATCGTCGTCAGCTGGTAGCCGACCGGCGCTCTCGCAATCGGTCGTCGGCGCGCCGGGGCCGCGACATGGCGGGTTCTCTCCGATCCATGCGACCCAAGGGCATTCCAATCCGGGCTTTTCCCCGTGGGCCGGACACTGTATTCTCGCCGGTTCATGCATCCATACGACTCTGTAGTTCTGATTACCGGTGCTTCCCGCGGGGTTGGCGCCGCCGCGGCCGAGGCTTTCGATCGTGCCGGCGCAAAGGTGGCTCTCGCGGGCTCGGATCGGGCCGCGCTCGAACGCGTCGCGCAGCGGATGAGCGCCCCCCTGGTCATCGAAGCGGATTTGTCGCGGGTCGACGATTGCGAGCGAATG
>JANQHZ010000713.1 GCA_028282445.1 Candidatus Binatia bacterium
CAGACCGCGGTTCAGCGCCGCGCGGGTTTCCTCGCCATCCGGACCGAAGATGCGGTCGAGGATCGAGTCCGCTTCTTCCGGCTTCTGCTCCGGACTGAAGCCGAGCGCTTCGATGTAGGGGAACATCTCCCCCACACTCTGGTTGGCGCGGTCGACGATCCGACGACCCACCGGCTGGCGCTCCTCGTGGTAGCTGTCCAGCAAGGAGTCGGCCGCCTTGCCGGACGTGACCAGAGCCAGCTTCCAAGCGAGATTGTAGGTGTCCTGGATCGACGTGTTGCTACCGAGGCCGTTCGCCGGCGGGTGACGATGCGCGGCGTCGCCTGCGAGAAAGAGGCGACGGTCGCGATATCGCTCAGCAACCACGTGGTTGAACTGCCATTCGCTGATTCTCTTGATGCGGATCGGGATGTCCGGATCTCCGATCGCGGCGCGAACCCGCGACATCACCGCATCCTCGGAGGTATCGGAAGCCGCTCCGCCATGGCGGATGAAGATGGTGCTCCACTCGGTCCAAGGCTCGACGCAAGTCCAGATGCTGAACACATCCTCCCGGCCGGAACCGCACGTAAAGAAGAGCGCGCCCGAGCGGTGCTTGGTGTAGCGCGTCAGGTCGGCCTCGATCCAAACGGTGATCGCATCGGCCAGTCCGGAAGTTCCTTCGAAGCGGAAGTCGCCGTTCTCACCCACGATCGTTCGCGCTCCGTCGCAACCGATCGCATAGCGCGCGCGAATCTCCATCTCGCTACCGTCGAGGCGATTGCGAATGGACGCGACGACACACTCCGCAGTTTGGCGAATGGCGACGACCTCGTGGTTGAAACGAATGTCGGCACCGAATCCGCGCGCCGCATCGAGCAGGATGGGCTCGAGCACGTGCTGAGGGGCGTTGCACATCTCACAGGGACTCGCGCTGCGGTAGTCCGCCTGCCGATCGTCGCCGGTACCCCAGGTCATCAACCTCGATATCTCGCGGCCTGCGAACGAGGTAGCGAAGACCTGCTTGCCCATGAGGTGCTGCGGGAGCGCTCGTTGCATTACGCGCTCCTCGATACCGAGATCGCGCAGGATCTCGACCGCACGCTGATTGGTAATGTGGGCGCGCGGCGAGTCGGCCGTGCCGCCGTACTTGGTAACGGTGAGAGAAGACACTCCGAGCCGCGCGAGCGCCGCTGCGGCCGTCAAACCCGCCGGTCCGGCGCCGACGACGAGCACGTCGGTAGTCAGCTTTTCCATGAGATCTCCTTTCCATGGGCCTCGCGCCCGGTTCGAATTTCGTTATTCACTTGACCAATAAACTCCCAAATTTCGCTTGTCAAGTGAATAAACACGCTCCATCCAGCCCTGGTGCGCGCTTGACAATCGCCGCGGAGAGCCTGAGTTGGTGGCGGGTGACCAGCGAAGCTCCGAGAATCCTTGTCGCCGGGGCGGGCGCGTCCGGCTCGGTGTACGGGGGCTTCCTGCGCAAAGCCGGGTACGACGTGACCCTGCTCGGCCGCGCCGCCCACATGGACGCGATCGAAGCGGACGGGCTGGAGATCGACGGCATCTGGGGCGCGCACCACGTCGACGGCCTCGTCACCGCCCACACCCTCGACTCGCTCAACGGCGTCTACGATGCGATCTTGATCACGGTAAAATCCTTCGACACCGCCGGCATGGCGGCTGCGATGAAGCCGTTTCTGGCGAACGACGGCTACGCGATTTCGCTGCAGAACGGCCTCGGCAACGTCGAGGCGGTCGAGGCGGTGTTCGGAGCTGAACGAACGATCGGCGCGCGAGTCATCTTCGGAACCTCGATCCGCGCGCCGGGAAAATCGCACGTCAGCGTGATCGCCGACCCCAATGCCCTCGGTTCGCTCGATAGCGTCGCGGACGCGAAGCGTGAGCGCGCTGCGGGCGCGTGGGCGAAGCGATTCGACGACGCCGGAGTGCCCTCGGTCTACGCCGACGATCTTCCGACGCGACTGTGGGCCAAGGTGCTCTACAACGCAGCACTCAACCCGCTCGGCGCCCTGCTCGGCGTGCACTACGGCGCATTGCCCGAGCGCGCCGAGAGCGT
>JANQHZ010000718.1 GCA_028282445.1 Candidatus Binatia bacterium
TTGGCGGTGGTGATGCGGCAAGAAGAGATGTTGAAGCTCGGCCTCTGGTCCTACCGCGAGGCCCTGGCGGCGTACTGCTTGGAAGACGACGTTACGCCCGCGCCCCCGTCCGTAGCTCGATGGTTGCGGGTCGCTGCTCGGCTCCCGTCGGCGCTGGGCCGGCGCCTACCTAAGGACATCGCCGCAGCTCATGCGGAAGGGCGCACGGCGCAGTTGGTCGAACAAGTGCGCGGGCTGTGGGATGGCGTTCGCAATCGGCCCATCCCTCTCGAGAGGCTGGGATTGCGCCAGAGTCACGTGGCTGCCGGTGGGAGCGATGCGACCGACTGATCTGGCGCTCGTTCGCGATGACCTCCTGCACTTCCGATCCGAGTGGGAGAGTCGAGTCGAACGCGAGCAGCTTGCGGCGGCAAGTCTGCCGCGCTGTTTGGAGGTGCTCGACCTGATCCCGGAGTCGCTTGCGTCGGGGGATGTGTTGGAGCTTGGAGCCAGTCCGTATCTGTTTACCTTGTGCGCGCGCCGAATCTTCACGGGCCAGGTTGTCCTGGCCAACTACTTCGGGACGGAGGAACGAACGGGCACGCAACGGCTCGTTCACGAACGCACCGGCGAGGAGTTGCACCTCGACTACGACGTCTTCGATGTGGAGAAGGACGAGTTCCCGTATCCCGACGGTTCTTTCGACATCGTCATCTTCTCCGAGCTCATCGAGCATCTGGCGATCAACCCGGTCTGGACGTTGAGTGAGATCCACCGGGTATTGAGGCCGGACGGCGTCGTCCTCCTTTCGACGCCGAACCGTCTGTCGATCGATCGCTTCGACGCCTATCTTTCGGGGGTTGCGCCGATGGTCGACAAGTACTCGCCGGTGCACGGATACGGTGCCCGTCACAATCGGGAGTACTGCGCCCGCGAGTTGCACGAGCTGTTCACATGCACCGGGTACGAGGTCGAGACCCTGCAGCATCGCGAGTTGGCCGCGCGCGCCTGGTTCCCGCGAGCCCGGCGTTTCCTGCTTCGGTCCATCCTATCTCTCTTCTCGGCGGAGCCGCGTGACGAGCACATCTTTCTGAGAGCGCGGCGCGGCGCGGCGTTCCGCTGGGACTTCCCTCCATCGCTCTTCGATCAGCTGGGGCTGTTCCAGATCGCGCGTCACCCGTTCGTTCGCATGGGCGAGAACGATCCAATCCAGTGTCTGAATGGATGGCAGGGAAGGGAAGACTGGGGGGCACGCGGTGGTTACGTGCGGCGCTGCGAGGGCGAGGCGAGGGTCGTACTACGAGCTCCCGAGCGGACGACCGGGGTTGGCGTCGAGGTGCTCGTCCCGCGCGGTTCCGACCAGGCGCGCGGCCGCCTGATCGTTCGCGACCATTGGGTCGGCACCAGTCCCGAATTCGAAGGGACCTTCCTCGATCGATGGGCCGATATCCCCTCGGGCAGCTGGCAGACGATCGAGAGCCCCCTCGAGTCGGGGAACGCGATTCCTGCCGGGACGTGGATCGACGTGGTGCTCGACCTGCCGGCTGGAACGGCGGTTCGGCGCGTCTGGTTGGATAGCGGTCAGCCGACGGCCGACTAGGATCATCGCCTGCGGGGGCCGGTTTAATCGGGTCCGGTTGTCCCGTTGGTCTGTCCGTAGCCCTTGCGGGTTGAATCGAGCGAAGGTCTTCGGTTCCAGAAGTAGTTGGCGACCTCGTGGGTCGAGTACCCTGGGTCGAAGGTCTCTTTCGAGCCCCCGGCGGCTCGGTGCGCGACCCACTTCTCCCAAATGATCGTGTTGGGGCAGTCGAAGCAGATCTGTCGGCGAGTTTCTGAATCTCCGGTTCGGCGGTGAAAGAGCTGGCGCGCCTTTCGGAAGCGCTCGCCGCGCCAGATCTCCCGAAATCCCGATGCATCGTTCGCCGAGGAGTCGGCGGCGACAGTTCCCATGTCGTCCTCGGGGTAGAACGTGCCGCAGCAGGGTGCGACTCCGCCGTCGTTGTTGACGACCGCGAAGCCCCACAGAAACGGGCACCGCGCTGCGATCGGCTCGCCGAAGGAAGGCCACTGCTTCGATGGGTCCCAGTCCGGACCGATCAGCCACCCCTTGCCGATGGCGACTTCCATCCCGATTTCCGACGCCAGCGCGCGTACTTGGTCGATGTCGCCGATGTTATGAGGAAACAGGTGGAACTCCCAGATCACTCGTGGCGTGTCCGAGCCCAGTCGGCTCTTGGCATCGGCCAGCAGCCTGCAGTTGTGCAGTACCTTCTCGAGCTCGCCGCCGCGGCGATATTGCTCGTAGGTTTCTTGCGATCCGCCGTCGATGGAAACCCCGAGGACGGTCAGTCCGGATTCGACAAGTCGCTCCGCCTTGTCCGAGTCGAAGGGGATGCTGAGATTCGTGCTGATGGTTGTCGAGATGCCCATCTGGTTCGCCTCCGCGACCATCTTGTCGATGTTCTTGCAGAGGAGAGGCTCGCCCCAGTTGTAGAACTCGAGCTCACATAGGTACTCGCCGAGCTCCTCCAGGAGGCTGCGGTAGAGCTCGAGCGACATGTCCGAGCGCGCGCGCCCGACCTCGCCGGCTCCGGTGAAGCAGGCCGGGCAGCGCAGGTTACAGACGTTGGTCGACTCGACAGTCAGCTTGACCGGGCGGGACCACGGCGTCGTGCGTCCCAGGCGATGCTCGATCCTGCCGAGGTAGAGATTGAATCGCCGCTTGGCGGTGAGCTTGGTGCCTGTCCACGGTGGCGGTTCGAAGATTTCCCGAAGGTGTCGCCGCCAGTCGCTACCCCAGTCGCAGGCGCGGCGAAGGGACTCGCGAAGCGAAGATGTTCCGAGGCTGGGCACCGGGGGTTACTTCACTTTGCCGTGACGCTACGAGTCGGTGTTGGCCGCTGTTCTCGCCGGCCGTTTGGAGTCGTCCTGGCTGCGGCGCCCAGCTTTTCGAGTGTCGAGCGAACCGCCCGGCTGCTCTCGAGCAGGTGTCCGAAAAGTTCGTCCGTCTCGGCGGCAGGTGCTTCTCCCATCCGCACGGCTCGCAACTGTTCGGTGAGTCGGTTGACGGGGTCGTGGTTGCAGCGCTTGCAGATCGGCTCACGGCTCGAGACGTGCCGCATTTTCGCTTGGGTGATGGCGGTGAAAGAGGTGTCGAAGACGCTGCCGAGCGGCACCTCTTTCTTCCAGTCCGAACAGCAGAGGTAGTACTGCCCGTCCCAGCCGATGAAGAGGAAGACAAAAGGGGCTCCGCATAGGGGCGTCGGATCGGTTGCCGCCAGGATCTCCTTCGCTCTGGCCAGCTCGGGGTAATTTTCGAACTGCATCCGATCGACGAAGAGCGAGCCGGCCCGGTTGACCACCTCGTACTGGATGAACCCGTCGATTCCTTGATCGCGCCAGTAGGTCTTCACGTCTTCGACGTAGCGCAGGTCGCGCCGATGATTCACGATGACCAGCTGGACTTCGCAGCTCTCACCTGCGAGCTCGACGAATCGGAGCACGTTGTCACGAGTTCGCGAGAAGGGCAGGTTGTAGATCTCCTCGTACTCCGGACCCCGGTCCGAGACATTGATGCAGATCTTTTGGAGCCCGGCGTCCATCAAGCCTCGCGCCCTAGTCTCATCGAGCAGAGCGGCGTTGCTCGACATGATGCACGTCAATCCGGCTTCGCGAGTCTTGCGGACGAAATCGTTGATGTGCGGATTCAATAGAGGTTCGCCGAGGCCACACAGACTCACCGCCACCTCGAGGCCGAGCTTCGCACGCGCAATATGGTCGAGCTCGGCTGCGCGAGCGAGGGCCTGGTCGAACGTCTCCTGCGTCATCGTGCCCTGGTGCGGAGTCTCGTTGCGCGGGCAAAAGTGGCAGGTCGCGTTACAGCGATTGGTCGCTTCGATGTCGCAAGTGAGGGAGATCTCGACTCTGGTATCCATGTGAACCGGCACGGGTGGGCAGCGAAGGGAATTGTTACACCTCTTGTGGAGGCGGGTCGAGGAGATTTGATGCACCCCGCAGGTACGAGGTCCAACTGGGCCTCCCCCTTTGAAAAAGGGGGATTGAGGGGGATTTGTCGGAAGATCGATCGCAAAATCCCCCCGAACCCGCCTTTTTCAAAGGGGGGCAATTCCAACTTGGTGATGGGAGGGATCGGGACCTTCCGGAATCAGGGCGCTGCTACCGAGTTGGCGCCACGGCTACCGTTCGATCACGCAGTTTGGTACACCGCTGCGGGCGGCGACCACATTCATGAACAACGAGCGATATTTGTTGGGGGCGCGCACGTAATGCTTCTGTGTTTTTGCCGCGCCTCGGGGTTGGGTCCATGGTGCTCGCTGTAGGTCAAAGGCACTTTGGGATGGATGTCATCCGGGCGTCGGCGATTGTGCTCGTCGTCGTCGGCCACACCCCGATCTTCTTTCACCAGCACTACGACATCGTCGAGGTGGTATTTCTCGCGATGTTTGGAGTCGAGCTGTTTTTTGTCCTGAGTGGATTTCTCATCGGCCATATTCTCATCGATCTGGTGGCGCAGGGACTGCAGCCCAGAGCGCTCGGCGTGTTCTGGTTGAAACGGTGGTTTCGAACCTTGCCGGCGTACCTGTTCGTGGCCATCTCGATGATGCTGATTCGGGCCGAGCTCAGCTGGACACATTTCTTCTTTCTCCAGAATTGGTTTCCCTCGCAGTTGGAGCGCTTCCCGGCGTCGTGGTCGCTGAGTATCGAAGAGTGGTTCTATGTCTCGTTTCCGATCGTATTGCTGGTGCTGGCAAGCCTATCAAAGGTGTCGCGACGGGACTGGGATCGCTATCTGATTCCGACCGCCTGCGGCCTTTTCATTGCCGTCCCATGGGCGCTGAGGGCGGGCGTTGTCGGCGGAGCGGGCGAGTGGGACCTGGATGTTCGTAAACAGGTATTTCTGCGCCTGGACGCGATCGCTTTCGGCGTCGCTCTGGCTTGGTATCACCGGCGCGGTCCGAGCTGGTTTGGAGGCGCTCGCTTGCGAGCTTCGCTTGGGGTGGGGGCCGCGCTGGGGCTACTCGTCTGCTGGGTCTATTACCATCGACATATCGGCCTGTTCCCTCCCAGGGCCGATTGGATCAACGCAACCGTGTTCTTCCCCGGCGTCACGTTGGTGTGCGTTTGCTTCACAGCCCTCGCCATTCCGCTCGAAAGCTATCGAGGTGGTTATCTCGACGGGACGATACGCTTCCTCAGTGTGACGAGCTATGCTCTGTATCTCGTCCACTTGCAGATCTTCGTTATTGCGTCGAAGCAGGTTTCTACTCCCGCTGCGGCGTGGGGCTGGTTCGCGGCGGCCGTCGCGGCGCTGTTGTTTCTCGGCGGCGCCTTACACAGATCGATCGAGAGACCCTTCATGGAGATGCGCCGACGATTCGATCCGGAAGAGCGCGTCACGCCGCGCTTGGTGTCGCGAACATGAGCGAAACGACACCGGCAGGGGGCTGGCAATCCGTCGAGGATGAGACGCGTGAGTGGCTGCGCGAGCGATATATCGAGGGATTGGCGAAGTTTGCGCAGGCCGATGCGGTTTGGACCGACGCCGGCCAACCCAATCAGCTGACCCCGTATCGATTCCAGGAAATCCAGCGCAAGGTGAGGATCTTCAGCTTGCTGGATCGGCTGGACTTCGAGAGCTTCATCGATGTCGGCTCGGGGTTCGATGTCTACCCGAAGCTGGTACGGGAGCGCTACGGCGCGTCTGCTTGGTTCAGTGACTTCACGCACTCCTTCAATCTTCCGTACGGGGGGGAGGACTCGGCAAAGCTGGATCGAGCCGTAACCGCGAATGCCGTACGAATGCCGTTTGCCGACAACACCTTTGATGTCGTGCTGTCGTCGGAGGTGCTGGAGCACTTGGTGAGACCGGTCGAGGCGATAGCGGAGCTGCTCCGGATCAGCCGCAAGTACGTGATCATGACGAGTCTCGAAGCCCTCTCTTGCACTTGGTGGCAGCGAACTCGCTCACACTTCAACGTCGACGTCACCTCCCCGATGACCGAACGCAACTTCTTCGTACTCGATGAGCTCGATGCGATCTTCGGACCGGATTGGCACCACGAGAACTTGCTCTACAACCCCGATTTACCCGCCAGTGTCCTCGATTCCCAGTCGGCCCAGGGCGCCGCATACGCGTCGATTCGGGACGTCGAATCGCTCGTGGACTCGCTGCGTCGGGCAACGCGGGTCCAGGACCATCGACCCGGGGCGATGGGGATCGTCCTACTGAGGGCAAAGTCTCCAGGTTCCTTGCTTGCCGATCGCCCGGGCTCGGAGGACGAGCTCATCCGTTGGCTGATTCAGCAGACGGCGTCGTTCGAACGCGTCGTCAAGCAATTCGCGTCGGGGATGAGAAGCGGCGACGAGCTCCCGGTCGAGCGGGATCGACCGATCGACCCGCGACTGGCGGCTTTGCTGCGTTGTCCCGATTGTCTGGAGCGCCTGACGGTGACGCAAGCGCGGCTCGACTGCGAATCTTGTGGAGGGGCTTACCGAAGTCAGTACGGCGTCCCGATCCTCGACCCCAAGCTGCCGGACGACGGGCGATCAATCGAGAAGGAGTGCCTGGATCGACTTTGTGGCGAAGATCGCGGGAGACGGCGTACGGTGTTGCGGACGATGCGGCGGTTGCGGCGCAACGAGGCTCCCGCAGGGCCGGTTCGAAGGCTCGCTTGGCGATTCTCGCGCTAGGCTTCTGCCCGGCGTCCGCTAGGCATCGCCGTCGGAAGCGGGACCTTCTCGAAAGTTGAGTGTGAACATCCTTCTCCGCGGAGCGCCGCCGAAGCTTGCGTGGAGCGTCCTGAAGTCGCCGACGACGACGTCTCCGGGTTCGTTCTCAAGGCTCCAAGAGGGGATCTGGTCGAGCGGGATTCCGTAGATCTCCTCGACTTTCCTCGGCTGCAGCAGGCTTCCACGAAGCCGGGTCGTGAAGCCCCCTTCCGGATGATTCGATCCAGGGATCAAGCGAAGCGATCCGGTCTCGGCGGTCAGTCGGTCGAGGTAGAAGTAGATTTTGATGTGCTTGATGTCGACCGGCGCGCCGTACGCGTCAAGGTGCCAATAGACGTCGCAGTTGAAGAGATTGCCGTCGCTTTCGGCGTACTCGAAGCGCTCTCCGAGCAGAGTGCGAGCCAGGGTCCGAATCCGTTCGTCGCCGCGCAGCCACGCGAGCTTGTCGCTCTTGTCGACGATCGAGGGGATGAT
>JANQHZ010000728.1 GCA_028282445.1 Candidatus Binatia bacterium
TCGCGCGAGTCATCGGAGACCAGGACGACCCGATCGCCGCGACCGACACCGGACGCCAGCAGCCCGGAGGCATGGCTCGCCGCATCGGCGACGATCTGCAGTGCAGGCCATTCCCGCACGGCGTCCTGCTCGCCGAGAAAGGTCAATCGACTCGCAGCGACCGGCGACCGCAGGGTCTGCAGGATGTCGCCTTCGAGGTCGATCTCGATGTCCGTGGGGGCGCTCACGTTCGTCTCAGTGTAGGCGATCCGGTTGGGAAATTTGAACTCGAAGGCAAAGGCATGGGCAGAGGCATAGGCGAAGGGGCGTGTGGGCTTCGCTCCATCTTGTTGCGTCGACTGTTCGGCCTGCCTGCTAGAAGCCCTGGTAGACGAATGCGGGAACCGGTCGGGAAATGATCTGCACGAAACAAGCCAGGGAAGCGATGGCCAGGACCAGCGCGCGCGCGATCCGCGGCCATCGCCAGAAGAACAGCTCGCCGGAGCGCCTCTGCGCCAGGTCGATCAGGAACGAAGCGATCGGCAACGGCGCCAAATAGGGGTCGATCGGGAACAATCCTTCCTGGCCGGCGATCATCGAGCTGCAGTAATCCGCGGCCATCGTTACGTCGGGCACCAGGAAGAGAATCGCCAGCGGCAATCCGGCGCCCCAAAGCAGCAGCACGCCGACGAGCCGCCGCAACACCGTGAAGGACGAGCCCGGACGCAGGAGAAAGGCGCGCTCGAAGGCGAGTAGAAGTCCCTGGCAAGCGCCCCAGACCACCATCGGCACGGTTACACCGTGCCACAAGCCGCTCGCCACCATGGTCAGCAGCGGCGGCGCCAGCAGATTGGCCGGGTGACGCAGCTTGCCGACCCGTCGCAGGACACTCCGGCTCGCCGGCAGGTAGACGTAGTCGCGCAGCCAATGGGTCAGGGTCGCGTGCCAGCGGTTCCAGAAATCGGAGAACCCCGACGCCAGCAGAGGTTGCGCGAAGTTCGCACTGAGCTCGATTCCAAATAAGAGACTCAGTCCGCGGGCGATGCCGGTATAGGCCGCGAAATCGTTGTAGAGAGCGATGCCGAACGCCAGCAGGCTGACCACGAGCGCCAACGAGCTGAGCTGCGCCGGGTCGTTCGTCGCTTCCCACGGAATCGCAGCGCGCAGCGGATCGGCGATCACCAGCTTGCGGAACAGGCCGAGCGCGATCAGTCCGCAGGCGCGCGCCAGCTGATCGTCGTCCACCACCGACGGCGCTCGAAGCTGGGCGCCAAAGCGGGCGGCGCGCTCGATCGGCCCGGCCAGCAGCTTGGGGAAGTAGGCCAGGTAGACGGCGAGCTCGCTGAGGCTCAGGCGCGAGTCGCGTACGCCGTTGTAGCGATCGGCGACATAGGCAGTCGCCTGCAAGACGTAGAACGATGCACCGATGGCAGCGAACGGGCCGACCAGCGGATTGCCGCGGTATTCCGCGCGCAGCCACACCAACCCGCCGAGCAGCAGCGCGATCGATGAGACCAAGACCAAGCGGCTGGGAGAACGTTCGATGACCATCGCGCCGACGAACGCGACCGCGGTCACCCCGACGAGAAGCGGCAGAAAGGCGGGCGCGGCAAAGGCGTAGAACCCGTAGGAAGCGACCAGCAGCACGGCGACACGCGCGCGCGGCGCTGCCAGGTGGTAGGCCAGCAGCGCGACGACCGTGGTGACGATGAAGGCAGACGAGAGCATGCGACTGGGTTCAGGGACGTGGCTCGATCTTGCCGGACTGCGCCGCTTCCCAGACACGATCGGCGACCCACTCGGTGATGACGGCGGCACCGCCTGGATTGGTGTGGGTCGGGTCCGCCCAGCCGTTGGCGGGGATCGACGACGCGGGAACGCGCCAGAGCGGCACACCGTAATCGCCGGCAATCCGCGCCAGCACCCGGTTACTGGCGTCGTGCACCGGCAGCTCAGTCAGCCAGTCGTCCATCGCCGCATGGATCGGCATTTGCACGATGGCGACACGCCGGCGGCTGATCGGATCGCCGAGCAGAGCGCGCAACGCAGCCGTCGCCCGCTCGTCGACAGTTGCACGATCGAGGTCGGGCCGAAGCCGCCGGCCCTCGGCGACCAGCGCCTCGGGATCGCTCACTACACCGAAGCGCTGGAAGAACCCGTCCCGCCGCAGGATGGTCGCTTGCGCGAGATTGAATCCCATCGTGCGCTGGCGAAGTGTGTAACTGCCGAGAAAGAGCCGGTAGGCCCTCGACCGATCGATCAACGCGCCGCGCAGCGACTGCGTGCCGGTACGGTAGCGCAGCCAGTCGGTATCCATCAGGCGCGGTGACGGTGATTCCAGAGCCAGGTCGCGCGGAGAGTAGCCGTAGATTACCAGCCACGGGTCGAGATCCTCGAGCGCTACGCGCGCCAACGCGCTCGACGAGGCGGTTCGCATACCGGGAAGCGATGCGTTGAAACAGTTCGGGCGCCATCCAGCCCGGTCGGCGTAGCGATCGGCGAAGACGGCCGGTTCGAGACCGTCGTGTGCCGGCGAGCTGCCGAAGAAGACGCAATCGATGCCGGTGCGCTCGTGGCTCTCCGCTAGCCGCTGCCATTGCAGGTCGAGCATGCGCGATGCGGTCCCATAGCTCGGCGGCGGCAAGCGCCGGGTGAGCCACGGTCGAGTCGCAGCCCATTCGAGCCCGGCACAGACCAGCACGAGGCAGAGGACGGACAACGCGGGCGTGGCGAGCACGCGCGCAGTGCCGCGCCACAACCGCGTCACGAGTTTCCCAACCGGCAGGCGCCGGCCTCGCCTACAAACCGAAGAGGCTCAGCACATCGGCGCGCCGTCGCACCAGGGCGTAGACGCCGATCGCGCCGAGGATGGTGATCACTGCGGTAAGCCCGCGGCTGCCAACGGCGGGAGCGGGAGCGACGATTTCACTGCACGTGCCCGGTTGGGCCCCGAGGACGCACGAGAATCCGGGTTCGTCGCAAATCTGGTCGCAGCAAACGTCGTCGGAGCAGAAAAACCCGGTCTGACAATCACCGGTTTCCTCACAAGCTCCTCCGGCCGGTACCGGTGTATTCGTCGGCGTCTCCGTCGCCGTGCTCGTCGAGGTGGAGGTCGCGGTGGCGGTTGCCGTCGACGTCGCCGTCGAGGTCGCAGGCGGCGGCGCCGTCTCGCTCGCAGTAGCCGTCGCGGTCGCGGTCTCGCTCGCGGTCGCTGTCGAGGTCGCCGTGGCCGTCGGTGGCGCGGTCGCAGTTGCAGTGGGTGTGTCGGTGGTCGTCGGCTCCGGCGTGTCCGTCGCCGTCGCTGTCGCCGAAGCGGTGGCGGTTGCCGTCCCCGTCGCGGAAGGCGTCGGCGTGTCCGTCGCTGTCCCGGTCACCGAAGCCGTGGCAGTTGCCGTAGCAGTCGAGGAAGGCGTCGGTGTGTCCGTCGCTGTCCCGGTCGCGGTCGGAGTCGCATCGAGGCACGTACACTGGGGACTGGGGTCATTGACCGACGTGCAAACTTGTCCGGACGGACACGGCCCACCGGTGCACATGAGGAAACTCCGATCTGCGCAGGTATCCGGCACGCAAGAACAGGTGAAGGTGCCGATCGACTGACAGACCTGCCCGGATGGACACGGCCCGTCCGAGCAACCACCGTTGGGAAGCCAAACGCCGCACAAGTGTTGGATGGGACGCACGCACAAAGCCCCCCGTTGCCGCAAACACAAACGTTACCGGGGTTCGGGCACTCGCCTCCGCAGAACGTATCACCCGCATCACCACACATCGCGGGAGCGGCCACCGCCTGCGACCCAGCGAGCGGTCCCAGGAGAACCGCCAACAGCGGGACTACCAGTAAGAACAGACTCGACGAACGCTCGTACGACATCCCCGCGACCTCCCGCTGTGCTCGATCACCGACGTGCAAAACGCAGTTTCCTTACTCGATCCTCGGGCCATGGTCAACGGCAAAGGAAATCGACCAAACCGTCCGATTGTCGGGAAACCATAAGATTTCAAGCAGCTTACAAGCCGAGCCCGAGGACCGACCCAGGCCGACCGGCCTGCCCGGTAACGCCGAGTGCGGCCGGTTTCGAGCCAGTCGCCGGCCAGTTCGGGTCGGCCAGTTCGGGTCGGACCATGGCAACCCCGCGAATTGATTCCGTTCGTAGTGCTCAC
>JANQHZ010000731.1 GCA_028282445.1 Candidatus Binatia bacterium
ACCAGTAACGTCAACACGACTCTCGGGCTCGGTCTGATTTCGTTCGTGATGTACAACTACTACGGCTTCAAGGAATCGGGAGCCGGATACCTCAAGCACTTTCTCGGGCCGGTCATCTGGATGGCGCCGTTGATGGGCACGCTCGAGATCATCGACCACGTGATTCGGCCGATCACTCTCAATCTGCGACTCATGATGAACATGTTCGCCGATCACCTGGTGCTCGATATCTTCACCAACCTGACCTATCTCATCGTTCCGGTCGTGTTCCTCGCACTCGGGACATTCGTTTCGATCGTGCAGGCGTACGTGTTCACCTTGCTGAGTCTGGTCTACGTCGGAATGGCGACGACTCATCACGACGACCACGGTGATCACGGCGACGGACACGGTCACTGATCGGGCGAGTCAATACCGATTGTCGTTTCAAAACCGCGCGCACGCGGGGGCATGGGTGGAAGAGGCAGAGGAGATGCGGGCCCCGTGGATGCGAGTGCGCAAGCAATAGAAGGAGAAGGACGATGTTGAACAAGATCAAGTTTCTCGGACTCACCGCGATTCTCGCGATCGTCGCTCAGCCGGCGATGGCGGCCGAAGCGGCTGCCGGCGGTGGCTCTGCGGGTTGGATCGCCATGGCGGCGGGCCTCTGCATCGCGATTGCTGCGGTCGGCGCCGCGAGCGGACAAGGCAAGGCGGTCGCGGCCGCGATGGAGTCGATCGGACGCAATCCGAACTCGGCCGACCGCATCCAGACCCCGATGATCATCGGCCTCGCGCTGATGGAGGCGCTCGCCATTTACGCTCTGGTCATCGCGTTCTTCCTGCAGGGCAAAATCTAGCCCGCAAGGGAACTACGTTTCCGAGTTGTTTCGGTCGTGCCCATGGCTTTTCGTATCCGTAAAGGTTGCGGATTCCGCGGGCGCTTCCGAAACGGCATCTCAGCAATCAAGTAGCCCGCAAGGGAAGTAGGATTTCGAGCCGCTTCGGTCGTACCAACGGCACGGCGTCTCGATCGGAAACAGGGGCGGGGGCTTGATGCCTCGCCCCTTTTCTTTTGGTGTCTTGTGAAAAATCGCCCGTGCGTTCTATCATTCGACCACACGGGGGACTGGGAATGGCGGCAGAGGCGGCATTGCGGACGTTGGCAGCGGGGAATCTTACGGGCGGACAGCGCACCGTCGTCAGCGCGGTGAGCATCGACCAGATCCATCCGAACCCGGCACAGCCGCGCAGGCATTTTGCCGACGATGCACTTGCCGAGTTGGCTGCGTCGATCGGCAAGCATGGCCTGCTGCAACCGATCATCGTTTGCCAGGACAACGCCGCGGGCCACGAGGCTCGCTACCTCATCATGGCCGGCGAGCGGCGCTACCGCGCTTGCAAGCTCGCCGGGCTGTCGATGGTCCCGGTGCTGGTGCGCGACGACGATCCGATCGAAGTCGCGATGATCGAAAACATCCAGCGCGAGGATCTGTCGCCGCTCGAAGAAGCCGAGGGATTGGGCTCGTTGATCGAGCAGTTCCAGTATACCCACGAGACACTCGCCGAGCTCATCGGAAAGAGCCGTCCCTACGTGAGCAACACGTTGGCTCTCTGCCGCTTACCGCAGCACATCAAGGACGAGTACCACGCTTCCCCGACCGTCTCGCGCGAGATTCTCATTTCGGTAGCGCGCGCCGATTCGCCGGAGCGCCAGGAGATGCTTTGGCGGTT
>JANQHZ010000732.1 GCA_028282445.1 Candidatus Binatia bacterium
GCCGAGCAACATGGCGTTGGTGAACGCCTCGTCGAAGCCGAGCGGAGACTCGATCGGCGTTTGCGACGACGGGTGGAAGCGCGCGTGGAACGCCGTCAGCCGCCCGTAGCGAGCGGCCGCCCGCTGCACTTCGAACATCTCGTAGGTGGTGACGCCCTTGCGCATGTACCCCACGGTCGAACCGACGCCGAGCGCCCCCTGGCGCAGTCCCTCATCGAGAATCTCGGTGACGCGGTTCATTTGGTCGACATCGCTGCGTGATTCGGACCAGCCGATGACACCGTCCTTGCCGGCTTCGCCGCGCGTCTGACCAACCATCGTCGCGTCGACCGGGCCTTCGAGCGCCAGGTCGTCGTGGACGATCATCCGTGCACCTTCATGGCTGATTGCGGTGCCGTAGTTCATCGGCCACTTGTCCTTCTTCGCGGCGTACCAGTCGTCGACGTTGAGGGCTCCCCACTCTAGGTCCATGCCGGTGGTCACCCCGTCCCGCAGAGCCAGCCTTACCGCCAAACCGTCGAGTGCGTGGTAGTGGGTATCGATGAACCCGGCAGCGACGACGTGCCCGCCGGCGTCGATTACCTCCTCGCCGGTCAGCGGCTCTGTGGTGATTGCGACGATCTTGCCGTCACGGATCCCGACGTTTGCAACCTGATCGAACTCGGTCTCGGGGTCCATTACGCGGCCTCCGCGAATGACCAGGTCGTACGACTCGGCGAACGCCGGCAGCGCAACCGCAATTGACAAGCTGACCGCAGCCAGGCCACGCGCCAGGGAGTGGCGATAACTCATGCGAAGTCTCCTTTTGTCGGGATTGCCTCGCAATCCGCCAAGCACGAACCGAGCTCGTGAAGCAGGGGGGAGCGCTGTAGCCCTCGGCCGATCAGCACCATCCGGTTGCGTGGACTCTCTTCGCCCCAGTCGACTCGGTCCATGGTGAAACGCCGCCCGACGAGGTGAAAGACATGGCGCCCTTCGCGGTCCGCGAACCACAAGATTCCTTTGGCGCGGTATGCGGAGTCGGGCAGTTGCTCACTCAAGAATCGCTGCAATCGGACGATGTCGAACGGCCGATCGCTCTCGAATGCTACACTCTCAAAATCGTTGTTGGCGGCGTGATCCTCGCCTCGCGACCCCTCGAGGTCATGCGCAGCCTTGATGCCGAGCAGCGCTGCGATCGGTGCGCCGGCATGGGTTGTGTGGAGCAACCGCGCGCCCGGCTTGATGCGACGAAGTTCCTCTTCGACCGCAAAGATCCGCTCATGCGTGGTAAGGTCGACCTTGTTCAGCAGCAACAGATCGCCGTAGCGAATTTGGTTGTACGCCGGGGTATCCTTCAGCCCGCATGCTGTGAAGTTGGCGCAGTCGACCAACGTCAGAATCGCATCGAGCCTGACGTACGGACTGAGGTCTCGACCGACGAAGGTCGTCGCAACCGGGAGCGGGTCGGCAACTCCCGTCGTTTCGACGATCAGGTGATCGATCTCATCGCGCCCCATCAGGAGACGAGCGACTGTTTCCATCAAGTCGCGGTTGATCGTACAGCAGATACAGCCGTTGTTGAGCTCGACAACACCCTCGGAGGACGTAGCGACGAGGTCCTGGTCGATCCCGATCTCGCCAAAGTCGTTGACGATGACGGCGGCGCGCAGGCCGACCGAATTGCGAAGGATATGATTCAATAGGGTGGTCTTGCCGCTACCGAGAAAGCCGGTAACGACCGTGACCGGCAGAGCCGCGACCTTGGCGTGGCCCGAAACCATACCAGAACCAATCACTTGCCCGTCAGCGGGCGACCTCGCGCAAGACGCGGAACGCGTTTCCTCCGAAGAACTTGGCTAGATCCCCATCGGAGAAACCGGCATCGATCAGAGCAGCGCCGATCTGTGGTAGCTTCTCGTAGTCGTCGAACCAATCGGGCATTGCCGGATTGATGTAGTCGGTGGCCCAGCCGACGTGATCGATGCCGACGGTGTCGACCATTCTGCACACCGCCTCGGCAAACGCTTCCAGCGACTCGACCCCGTAGGGCACGCCGCAGGTCCACGTACCGATCACGCCACCGGTCTCGGCGATCAAGAACGCGTGGCGCCGCGTGATAAAGCGTGGACGTGAGTCGAGGTACGAACCGAACCGCTCCGAGTCGTACTTCATCATCGTATGCGAGAGGATCAGCGGGCCGGCGACCAGGTCGGCCATGTCGGCGGCAGCTTCGAACGAGGCGTGCGCTGCATCCACAGCCATGCCCAGCCCCACGGCGTACCGGATCGCCTCTTTGCCGACCGGCGATAGCCCCCCGAACATGGCTGGGTCGGTCTGGCTGTCGCCGAGCTTGCTGTGCGCGTAGTGCACCGGCTGGAAGCGGTGGACTCCGTCTGCGTAGAGCCGGTCGAGGCGTGACGGATCGTCTTCGACCATGTGCCCGCCCTCGGTGGTCAGGAGCACGGCGAGCTCCCCGGCCGCGTGGATCGACTCGATGCCATCGGCGTCGGTCGTGATCCGCATTGGAAACCGTTCGCAGAATTCATCGACCAAGGCGCGCTGGCGTCGATACTCCTGCCAAGCCTCTCCCAACTGGTAGTCGCGCTTCTTGTTGCCAGGCTGACTGAGGTCGAGCAACGGGTTGTCCGACGTCACGCAGAGGTAGACGCTCTTGCACGGGGCGGCCACCATCTGCTGTACGTTCTGACCGAGCTTGTCGTCACCCTGATAGGCGACCAGATCGAAGATATCGGTCAGTCCCTTGCCTTCCCAGTAGCCGAGATGACTGTGCAAGTCGGTGGTGGGATTCGCGGCGAGCACGGCGCGAGCGCGGTTCAAACTATCGTCGGTGGGCATGATTCTATCCAATCGGGCCTCGCGGCTCAGTTGAGATCGTTCTTGTGAACGAAGCCGTCCTTCATGACGAAGGCGAGGTTGCTCGCGTAGTCCTCGACGATGGCGATGTCCTCGAGCGGATTCTTCGAGTAGATGAGGATGTCGGCCATCGCTCCCTTTTCGATGACTCCGACCTTGCCGTAAGGATTGCGTTTGCCGGACAGCGCGACGGTGGCGCCGCCGTTGCCGGTTGCCTGGATCATGATCTCGGCAGACGAGAACCACTGCTTGCGCAAAGTCAGGTCCTGGAGGTGCGTCTTGCGGGTCTCGATGCTGTTGAGCAGGTCGGTTCCCCAGGCCATGTGAACTCCGTACTTGCGCGCCCACTGCATCACCTGGCCGGTATTCTCGTAGGCCTGCTTGGCTTTGATGTGGCGTACGTCGTCGTCCGGGTACGCGTCCATGATCTGCTTCGCGGTCAGCGGCTGCAGGGAAATGTGCACTCCCTGCTTCGCCATCATGCGTACCGCTTCCTCGTCGGCGAGGCTGTTGTGGTCGAGCGATTTGACCCCGGCGCGGATGGCCCGCTTGATCGGGTCGGCGCTGTGCACGTGCGCCATCACGTAGGTGCCGTAGTCGGCCGCTGCGCGCACCGCCGCCTCGATCTCCTCGGGGAGGAACTCGTGTACGTACAGGGGGTCGGTGAACGAAATGACGCCACCGCTGACGGCGATCTTGATCTGCGAAGCACCGTGATAGAGGTTGTTGCGCGTCGCCGCGATCACCTGGTCGACGCCGTTGGCGAGGATCCCGACTCCGATGAGCTCGAAGGGATCGGGCGGCCCTCCCCACTCCTTCGGCATCAGATTCGGATTGCGAAAATCTGCGTGCCCCGAGTACTGACTGATCACTGCCTGGGAGGGGTAGATGCGCGGACCGGTCAGGTAACCCGCATCGATCGCTCGCTTGAGCCCGGCGACATTTCCGCCGGCGTCACGGACCGTCGTGACGCCGCGTTTGAGCACTTCGCCGGACTCCCACGCTGCAACCGACGTGATATAGCTGGCCGGCGAAGACGCCATCACCATCGGCTCCAGGGCCAGCACTGAGTGGTAGTGCACGTCGATCAGGCCAGGTGTCAAAACCCCGCCAGCCCCGTCGATGACTGTTCCATAAGCGCTCTCATCGCCTCCGGCATCCACCAATCCATCGATCCGGTTGCCACGGACGATCAAGTCGCGGCCGCTGGTCAACTTCTCCGATTGACCGTCGAAGATCCGAACGTTCTTGATGAG
>JANQHZ010000741.1 GCA_028282445.1 Candidatus Binatia bacterium
GACTGAGGATTCTCTTCGAGCGAAACTACGAAAGCTGAACTAAACGACGATATTTCACCACAGAGGCACGGAGACACAGAGAGGTTACATTGATACGCAGGGGCACACCGAAACTATTGAATCTCTGTGCCTCCGTGCCTCTGTGGTGATAGCGATTTTTTCTTCAAGGCAAGCGGTCGGTAATTTTTGGGCCGCGTGAGAGCGAACGGAGGTAGCGATGGCAAGCGGCGACAGCACCCAGATTCGGAACGTCGGAATCGTCGGGCAGGGTGGAGCCGGCAAGACCTCGCTCGCCGAGGCTTTGCTCTACGGCGTCGGCGCGGTCAACCGACTCGGTAGCGTCGACGACGAAACCTCGAATTTCGACGTCGAGCCCGAGGAGCAGCGACGCAAGCTGAGTCTCACCACCGGCTTGCACCACGGCACATGGAAGAAGTGCGATCTCACCATCCTCGATACCCCGGGCTATGCGAATTTTCTCGCCGATGGATTGAACTGCATGCGCGCCTGCAGTGGCTTGGTTTTCGTAACCGAGGCCGCCGCCGGCTCGCTCAAGGTCGAAGCCGAGAAGGTCTGGGCTCGGGCCGAAGAGCTGGGACTGCCGCGGCTGGCGTTCGTCACCAAGCTCGATCGCGAGCGCGCCGACTTCGAAGCCGCGGTCGCTGACCTCAAGGAGGTGCTCGGCGCCAAAGCGGTCCCGGTGCAGCTGCCGATCGGTTCCGAGGACTCCTTTCGCGGCGTCGTCGACCTGGTCAAGATGCGGGCTGTGGTTTTCGACGACGACGGCAAGGCGGGCGGAGAAGAGATTCCGGCCGACCTGCAGGCCGAGGCCGAAGCGGCGCGCGAGACGCTGGTCGAAGCCGTCGCCGAGACCGACGACGAGCTGCTCGAGACCTATCTCGACGCCGGTACGCTCACCGACGAAGAAGTGGAGTCGGCGCTCGAGAAGGCGGTCAAGGCGGGCGAGCTGATGCCGGTGTACTGCGGCTCGGGTACCGGCAACATCGGCGTCGCGCCGTTGTTGGATGCGATCGTCGATTTCATCCCGTCGCCGGCCGAACGGCCGGCCGCGCCGGGTGTCGACCCGACCAACGGCGAAGACGTCGAGCGCGAGCCGTCGGCCTCGGCGCCGTTCTCGGCGTATGTGTTCAAGACCATCGCCGACCCCTTCGCCGGCAAGCTGACGGTCTTCCAGGTGTTGTCGGGAGAGCTGTCCGGCGACACCCCGGCGCTCAACACGATGGGCGACAGCAAGGAACGGATCGGGCACCTGCTCAAGCTGGAAGGCAAGAAGCAGCAGCAGGTCGACAAGCTGACGACGGGCGAGGTCGGAGCCGTCGCCAAGCTCAAGTCGACCGAGGCCGGCGACACTCTTTGCGACGAAAAGGCTCCGATCCGCTATCCCGGGTTGCTCGCGGTTCCAGCGGCGATTTCGTTTGCCGTCGAGCCCAAGTCGAAGGGCGACGAGGACAAGGCGTCGCAGGGACTGCTCAAGCTCGCCGACGAAGACCCGACGCTCAAGATCGAGCGCGACGCGCAGTCCAAGCAGATCATTCTCTCCGGCGTCGGGCAGCTCCATATCGAGGTCATGGTCGAGCGGCTGCAACGGAAGTTCGGCGTCGAGGTCGAGCTCAAGGACCCCAAGGTCCCCTACAAAGAGACGATCAAGAAATCGGCGAAGGCTCAGGGCCGGCTCAAGAAACAGAGCGGCGGCCGCGGGCAATTCGGCGATACCTGGATCGAGATCGAGCCGCTACCGCACGGCGGCGGCTTCGAATTCATCAACAAGATCGTCGGCGGTGCCATCCCGCGCCAGTACATCCCCGCGGTCGAGAAGGGCATCCGAGAAGCAATGGCCGGTGGCGTCATCGCCGGCTACGAGATGGTCGACGTCAAGGCGACTCTCTACGACGGTTCGTTCCACGCCGTCGACTCCTCCGAGATGGCTTTCAAGATCGCCGCGTCGATGGGCTTCAAGAATGCCGTCGCCGACGCCAAGCCGGTGATCCTCGAGCCGATCATGTCGATGGAGATCGTCGTGCCGGACGATTGCATGGGCGACATCATCGGCGATTTGAACAGCCGTCGCGGCAAGGTGCTCGGCGTCGATCCGAAGTCGGGCTCACAGGTCATTCG
>JANQHZ010000763.1 GCA_028282445.1 Candidatus Binatia bacterium
CCCTTCGTTCGCACTCCGGCGATGGATCGAATCGGCGCCGAGGGCATCCACTTCTCCAACGCCTTCTGCACCACCCCTCTATGCAGCCCGGCGCGGGCCAGCTTTCTGACCGGACTCTACGCCTACCGCCACGGGATTCTGAACCACACCACCGACGGACGGTGGAACGACGACTACGTGACCTTTCTCGAGCTACTCGCGAGCGAGGCCGGGTATCGCAACGCGTTCATCGGCAAGTGGCACATGCCGGGATCGCCGCCGCCGCGCCTGCGCGGGGTCGAACGCTTCATCACTTTCACCAGCAACGGCGGCCAGGGGCGCTACATCGACTGCCCACTGCTCGAAAACGGACGCGAAACCGCGTCAAGAGCGCCCTACATCAGCACCGAGCTCACCAGCCGGGCAATCGAGTTTATCGAGAGCCAATCGGGACCATTTTGTCTCTACCTGTCGCACAAGGCCGCCCACCACCCGTGGACCCCGGAGCCGCGCGATGCCGACATCTATCGAGACGCGCCGGTGCCCATGCCGGCGGGGGCCGACTCCTGGACCGGATTCGTCAACGGCCAGATATGGGGGGGCTTCACCGAACCGATCGAGATCGCCTATCGCCGCTACATGGAAACCGTCACCTCGCTCGACCGGGAAATCGGTCGGCTCGTCAATCGGCTCGAGAGCCTGGGCATCCTCGACGATACGATCGTAATCTACACGAGCGACAACGGCTTCCTGTTCGGGGAGCACAAGAAGGTCGAGCTACGCTGGCCCTTCGAAGAGGTGATTCGAATCCCCTTCGTGATTCGGGCACCCGGCTGGATCGACGCCCCCGGGCGCAGGGCCGATCAGATGATCCTCAACATCGACGTGGCGCCGACGCTGCTCGATCTCGCCGGCGTCGCAGCGCCGGCCGCGATGCAAGGTCGTTCGTTCGCCCCCGTCCTCGAAGAGCGCGACGCCCCGGGGCGCGAGGAGTGGCTGGTCGAGAACTACAAAGAGTTCCCGTACCGGGTGCCGGCCTACCAGGGGATTCGCACCACGCGCTATCTCTACGTCGAGTACGAAGGAGCTTTCCCGGCGACTCTCCACGATCTCGAGCAGGACCCCGGCCAGCACGAGGACATCGCCGCGACCGAGCGCGGCAAGCAGGTAATCGCGCAGCTGGCGCCCCGTCTCGAGGCATTGCGCCGTGGCGATCGGACATGAATCGCCGCGACCTGATCGTCGCTCTGGTGTTCGTCGCCGCGGCCCATGCCTGCAGCTGGATCTACGACGTGGCACCAAGAGGTGTCGCCGAGAAGATCCTCGCCGCCTTCGCGGTCGCCCTCGTCTTCGGACCGAGCCTGCTCTACCCGCCCCTGCGACTGCGCGGCGCATCCGCTCGGGCCGCGATCGCGACCGTCCTGCTGCTCCCCGCGTCATGGCTGGCGCTCGAGTGCTACCGCACCGCGCAAGTCTTCACCGTCGGCGAAGGCCTCTACTACGCATTCAATCCGCTGATGCACGGCTTCGCCTCGGTGATCGCGCTGCAGATCGCTCTCTGGGAGATCGTCTTGCGATCGATCCGACGTGCGCCAGGCACTTTGCGAGGCTGGCCGGTCGGGATCCTCGGCGTCATCGCCGTTTTCTGGCTCGCTGTCGGAATCGCCAACTACGGGCGCGACGCCACCGCCATCCACTACGCCTACATCGAAGTGTATCGTCGACTGTTCGGGAACTGAGAAGACGGAACCCTGTCGCATTGCCGATAAGCTTGTGGTTTCCTTCCACGGTTTCCCAACCTGCACGTCTTCTCCGTTTCCGATGAATCCCAGAAAGATTGAATTCTCGACCCCGGACGGCCTCACCCTGGTTGCCGACGCTTGGGGTCCGCCGGACGCCCGACCGGTTCTGCTGCAACACGGCGGCGGACAAACCCGACACGCTTGGGGCAATACCGCGCGACGGCTGGCCGAGGCTGGTTGGCTCGCGATCTCGATCGATCTACGCGGACACGGCGACAGTCATTGGGACGACCGCAAGGACTACAGCCTCGACGCCTACGCGCGCGACACCGCCGCGGTGGCCGAGCAGCTCGGGCAGCCGCCCGTACTGGTCGGCGCCTCGCTCGGGGGCCTGGCGGGGCTACGCGCGATCGGGTGCGCCGATTCGTCACCGTTCACGGCCTTGATCCTGGTCGACGTCACCCCCACCCTCAACCAAGAAGGCGCCGACAACATCATCCGCTTCATGGGAGCGAAGCTGCACGAGGGCTTCGCGTCACTGGAGGAGGTCGCCGACTCGATCGCCGAATACCTACCGCACCGCAAGCGCCCCACCAATCACGAGGGACTCAGGAAGAACCTGCGGCAGGACGAGGACGGCCGCTACCGCTGGCACTGGGATCCCGCTTTCGTCACCTCGCGCCGTCGCGTCACCGTGAAGGAGAACAATCCGCTGATCGAGGCTTGCCGCCGGCTGCGGATTCCGGCGCTGCTCGTGCGCGGACGGATGAGCGACCTGGTCACCATGGAGAACGCACGCGAGTTTCTCGACCTGGTCCCCCACGCCAAGTTCGTCGACGTATCGGACGCGGCCCACATGGTCGCCGGCGACCGCAACGACGCCTTCACCGCCGCCGTCAGCGACTTTCTCGCCGAATTGTAGACACCCGCCGGCCGCCCGCTTGCGGCTCGGTCACCGACCCGATAGTCGAAGCCCCGAGCCTATCGGAGCGCGCAGCACGCAAGGGGCAACAACATAATAAGGAACGAGGAGGGTTTCCGAGCGAAGGTCGGGGCCCCGAGTCCATCGGAGCGCGCAGCGCGCACGGGGGCGAAACCAAAAAAGGACTCACAATGGATAAAGTGCAAGCTACCAATCTGCGGCCTGGGATGGTCGTCGAGCACCAGGGCGCGCCGCACCGGGTGATGTCGTTCCAGCACCGCACTCCGGGCAAGGGCAACGCCGTCGTGCAAGCCAAGCTTCGCAATCTGGTGAGCGGCAACCAGACCGAAACCCGGCTGATGTCGACCGAGTTCATGGAGCGTCTCAGCGTCGAGGGACGCACGATGGAGTACTTGTACGACGACGGCGACGGGCTGGTCTTCATGGACAGCGAGAACTACGAGCAGATCACCCTGCAACGCGACCTGATCGAGAACGAAGCCCCATGGCTGGAGCCCAACATCAAGGTCACCGTGCAGTACATCGCGGGCGACCCGATGGGGATCGAGCTGCCAAAGACTCTCGACGTCGAAGTGGCCGAGACCGATCCGCCCCTCAAGGGAGCGACCGCTTCCGCTTCGCCCAAGCCCGCCAAGCTCGCCAACGGAGTCATGATCAAAGTGCCGCAGTTCATCGAGACCGGCGAGGTCGTGCGGGTCGACCCGACCGAAGGACGCTACCTCGAGCGCGCCAAGTAGGTCGCGGTTCACACCACCGCGGCGCCAGTTTCGTACTCCGGCACGACACCCGACACATACCCGGCACAGGGGGTATCGGTTGTCTCGTCACTACGCTGCCCCCCCTTTGAAAAAGGGGGGTTCGGGGGGATTTTGAGATCGCTCCCTTCCGATAAATCCCCCTCAGTCCCCCTTTTTCAAAGGGGGAGGTCATTGGCAAAGCGCTTTCGACGAGTCATCGACGGTCCTCTGCAACGGGACTGGACTCATCGCCGCAGCCGACTCAATTTACTCCTCCGGGCACCTCGGGTATTTTCTTCAGGGTTCTCGGAGGAAGTAGTTTGATGCGCTTTCGCGACGGCGACACCTGGCAGCGCTCCCTGTTCGTACTTCTGGTCGCGATCTACGTCTTCGGCGTCGGGATCAACGTCTGGGACAAGCTCCACCGCGTCGGTCAGCCCGACGTGGGCTGGGTGGTCGACGACGGCAGCATCTCCCCCACCCGACCGGAGGTATCGGACGCCGGGCTACGTGGAGGAGGCCGCCCTCTCGAGATCAACGGCCAGCCCTACGTGCTGCCGATGGTCGACGGTCCGCCCGAAACACCGGGCATGCGTACCAGCGTAGGCGATGTCAACCACCTGAAATTCCAGCGGCCGACCGGCGAGATCGCGGAGATCGACGTCAAGGTCCGGCTGTGGGAATGGCACGACGCGGTCTTCGCTGAGGGCGCGACCTTCATCCTCGGATTGCTCTTCTTCGTGGTCGGTACGGCGACCTTCGTCATGCGGCCGTACACACCGGGCAGCTGGTCGCTTCTCGCCGTCTGTTCCATGACGGGCGGGCTACTGAGCACCTTGCTGATTCCGGCGGTCACCGATAGCGAGCTGTCGGTTCTCTACTTCCTGGTCCTCGTCGGCTTCATCAACGCCGTCCCGATCCACAATGCGCTCGCCTTTCCGGTAACCCACCCGCTGCTCACCAAGCACCCCAACATCCTCTGGCTGGTGTACGGATACGGCGGCATCCTGGCAGCGATCTACGTGATCTCGTGGAGAAACGGGTTCCACGGCCCGTTCGCCTTCTCACGCATTCTAGGGGCGGTGCTTCTACTGGTCTCGATCTCCTTCTTCATCGGCCGCTGCATCCAACTTTCGTTCGACAAGGACCGCTTGGTTCGCCAGCGCGCTCACATCCTCCTGGTCGGGTCCCTGTTTGGGTTGGCCCCGGTCGGCATCGTGCAAGTACTGCAGCAGGGCTTTCGCGTATTCTCGATCGACAGCCGCTTCATCTATTGGATCCTCGGCATCTTCCTCTTTGCCCTCGGTCGCGTGACGCTGCGACAGGAGATGATGAACGCCCGCATCGCGGTGCGACGCGGCGTGTTGTACGCCGCCGCC
>JANQHZ010000776.1 GCA_028282445.1 Candidatus Binatia bacterium
GCAGCGTCGCCGAACGCTCCACATATCCACCGATACCACTTCGCGTTCGACTCCTTGCGCTCGCGGCCGCTGCCGATTTTCGCCTCGAAGCCACTTTCCGGCCAGGCCTCTAGCGCAGACCCGCCCTCTGCTGCGACCGCGAGCCGCTACTCTTCAGGATCGCAGCAGCTCGGCGCCTTGGATTTGAGGAACTCGTTGACGGTTTCGCGGCCCGCGGCCTCGATCGCCTTGCGCGCGCCGACGGCCTTTTCGCCGTCGCCCTGGTAGCAATCCATGACCGAGTCGTACTGGTCCTTACCGTCGCTACAAGATTTGCAGTAGCGGCTGTGCGCATTCTGGTGCATCTGCAGGTTGACGACCACATCGCCACCTTCGGAGTTCGACATCTCCGATAAGCACCACATCGCGTCGCGCTTCCAATCCCCCTTGGCAAAGCTTGGAACCGACACTCCGACCACCACGGCAATCAGCACCCAACGCAAACCCGTCATCGGGAAACCTCCCTCGTAGTCCTGACCGAGGACTAACGCGCAAAGAAGCCAACGAAGTCAACCTCTCGATACGACCCCAGGGGCTCCATTGCCTAAGGTCGAATGAGTGCGGGCTCAGCTGAACTCGCTCGTCGTCGTTGACGGCTGCGCGTGTTGGTGAACTTTTTGGACGCCTTCGGCACCCAGCGAGAGCCGGCGGACTGCTCTGCACTCATTCGCATCTCCTCCGCGGCTGCTGTTCTTGGCCCGGAACGCTACGACAAGAGGGCATACACCCGGGGGGCAAGTCGAGCGTTCATCGACCGGCCTCATCGAAACTCCTCGCGCCATCAACGATTCCTGGCAATCACCCGAACGACGACCGCCTTATCGTCACCGTGATGGGCGTCGCTCCAATTCTCTTCGGCGTGCAGAATCTCGAGGTCGAGCTGAGTCGCCAGTTGCGCGGTGAGTTGGTCGAGGTCGATGAACCTTCGGTAGTGCGAGTCGACGAAGGCATGCTCGCCGGCGCTCTGCCCTGCGCCATAGCGCGGATCGTTGACCGACCTCGCCTCCATTGCCAGACATCCGCCGGGCAGTAGATTGCGGGCGACCCATTGCAGGACGCAATCCGCCACCTTTTTTTCGACGGCATGGAGACTGAAGCGCATGTAAGCCAGATGGAAGGCCTGCTCGACATCCGCAAGGTCACTCATGTCGCAGCAGAGCTTGGCGATCCCCTCACGCGGGATCAGACGCAGAGCGTCCCTCGAACGGTCGACGGCGGTCACCTTCATTCCGCAGTCATCGAAGTGCGCCGCGTCGCGGCCGTTGCCGCAGCCGAGATCGACGACGTTGAGATCGCGCTGTTGCGGCAAATGACAACGCAGGAAGCCGAGCGTAAATCGGGCGAAGCTCGAGGGTTCGCCGACCAATGCGTTGTCGCCGATGATTTTATTCGAGTAGTAGTTGTCCCAATAGGTCATCACTTGGGTCGATCTGGTTGAGGCCGACAGAAGTATGTCATGCAAGACCCCGGTGACCCACCATAGCAGTGCCCGAAAGCGGCATGAGACACTTCGACGCCTACGATCCCTCGATCGAAACCGACGCTGCGGTTCTTTCCCAAGTCCTCGCCATGCTGGCACTGCTGGACGAGCTGCTGACGCGTCACTCGATCCCGTACTGGATCACTCACGGCACGCTCCTGGGCTCGATCCGCCACGGCGACATCATTCCCTGGGATGACGATGCGGATCTCATGATTTGGCAATCGGACTTATCCAAAGTGCGTGCGCTGCGTCGCGAGGTCGGGAAAGCCGGCTACTCTCTCGGCAGATTCTACGGCGGCATCAAGCTCTTTCCAAAGAACGGGAAGCCCATGAGGAACCCCAACTACTTGTATCCATTCGTCGATGTATTCTCAGCGGAGCGAACCAGCGAAAGGGTCCAATTCGCCCGCAAAGGCCCGCGCCAGACATTTCCCAACGGGTACTACCTACCGCACGAGGTCGAGCCGCTCCGTCGCTACCGGCTCGCCGACCTGAGCCTGTCGGGTCCATACGACGCCGAGCCGTACCTGAACCGGCTCTATGGTTCCGACTGGCGAACGGTCGGTCGGAGCGCCACCAGCCACGACTCGGAAGAGGGTAGGGAGCTGGTCTTCAGCATTCCACCGCACACCGTGCGACCGCCTTCAGCGCGAGGTCCGAGTGACGAGCCGACCTGGGTCGACCCCAGAATTCGACGCGGCTTTGAGCGGTAGCGCCGCACAAAGAATTTGGGTCAACCGGGAACGGGCGCAGGGTGGGCTGACACCCCAGGCGTCCGCCTCACCGTGTCCCCCCGCCACCGCCCAACCGGGCGACGCATGCGTCGCCCCTACTAGAGAACTGGGCAGCTCAGTCGGGTGTAGGGGCGAGGCATGCCTCGCCCGCCCGTGATCGATTGCGCCCCTCATCTCGTACGGACCATCGAAACACCAATCCGGGCGACGCATGCGTCGCCCCTACGAGTGAAACGGGCAGCTGTTGGCGGGGCGAGGTGTCCCCCGTCGCCAAGGCTTCGGGGGGCAGGATGCCTCACCCGTCCCGCGAAGGACCCTTCGGCCTCCCGAATCTGTGTTGACCTGTGTTCATCTGTGGCCAAGAAATCTGAAACCCATCAGCGTCCATCCGCAGTTCCCAAAAAGAGAAGGCCCGGCTCCAAGATAGGAACCGGGCCTCTGCTCTGATGCAGTGTGGTGCGTCGACTACATGTCCATGTCCATGTCGGGCATGCCGGCGGCGCCTTCGTTCTTCTCGGGCTTGTCGGTGACCGCAGCTTCGGTGGTGAGCAGCAGACCGGCGACCGAGTTGGCGTTTTGCAGCGCCGTGCGCACGACCTTGGTCGGGTCGATGATCCCCATCTTGATCATGTCGCCGTACTCCTCGGAGCGGGCGTTGAATCCGAACGAGTTCTTCGCGCTCTGCACCTTGTCGAGAACGACCGATCCTTCGTGCCCGGCGTTCTCGGCGATGCGACGCAGCGGCTCCTGGATGGCGCGGCGGATGATGTTGACGCCGATTTGATCGGCTTCGTCCGCCTTGAACTTCTCGAGCGCCGCCGCCGCGCGAACCAGCGCCACGCCTCCGCCGGGAACGATTCCTTCCTCGACTGCGGCTCGCGTCGCGTGCATGGCGTCCTCGACGCGTGCCTTCTTTTCCTTCATCTCGACCTCGGTGGCGGCGCCGACCTTGATGACCGCGACTCCTCCGACCAGCTTCGCCAGTCGCTCCTGGAGCTTTTCGCGATCGTAATCCGAGGTGGTCTCCTCGATCTGGTTGCGGATCTGCCCGACGCGACCCTCGATTTCCGACTTCTTGCCGACGCCGTCGATGATGGTCGTGTTGTCTTTGTCGATGACCACTCGCTTGCAGCGGCCGAGGTCCTTGAGGCCGATGCTCTCGAGCTTGATGCCGAGCTCTTCGGCAACCATGCGGCCGCCGGTGAGGATCGCAATGTCCTCC
Source organism: Candidatus Binatia bacterium (assembly GCA_028282445.1). Taxonomy (GTDB): domain Bacteria; phylum Desulfobacterota; class Binatia; order HRBIN30; family CADEER01; genus CADEER01. The sequence continues at coordinate 3,479 of JANQHZ010000776.1, forward strand.
AGCATCGCCTTGCGGCGATCGCCGAATCCCGGCGCCTTGACGGCGGCGCCGGAAAGGGTGCCGCGGATCTTGTTGACGACCAGCGTCGCCAGCGCCTCGCCCTCGATGTCTTCGGCGATCAGCAGGAAGGGCTTGCCGGACTTGGCGATCTGCTCGAGGATCGGCAGAAGATCTTTCATTGCGCTGATCTTCTTCTCGTGGATCAGGATGTACGGATCTTCGAGCACCGTTTCCATACGGTCCGGGTCGGTCACGAAGTAGGGCGACAGATACCCGCGGTCGAACTGCATACCCTCGACGACTTCGAGCGAGGTCTCGAGGCTCTTGGCCTCCTCGACCGTGATGACGCCTTCCTTGCCGACCTTGTCCATCGCCTCGGCGATGATGTCGCCGACGGTGTCGTCACCGTTCGACGACACGGTGCCGACCTGGGCGATTTCCCCGCGCCCCTTGGTCGACTTGGAGATGCCCTGGAGCTCGCTCACGACCTGCGCGACCGCTTTGTCCATACCGCGCTTGAGCGTCATCGGGTCGTGACCGGCAGCGACCAGCTTCGATCCCTCGGTGAAGATCGCTCGGGCGAGGACAGTGGCGGTTGTGGTGCCGTCGCCGGCGAGGTCGGAGGTCTTGGAGGCAACCTCCTTCACCATCTGAGCGCCCATGTTCTCGAACTTGTCGTCGAGCTGGACTTCCTTGGCGACGGTGACGCCGTCCTTGGTCACGGTCGGGGCGCCCCAGGACTTTTCGATCAGTACGTTACGGCCCTTCGGGCCCAGGGTGACGGTCACGGCGTCGGCGAGTACCTCGACGCCCTTGGCCATCTTCGAGCGAGCCTCCTCGCTGAACTTTACGACTTTTGCTGACATTGTATCGGTCTCCCTCTGCTCAGCCTTCGATCACGCCGAGGATGTCGTCCTCGCGCATGATGAGGTGTTCTTCGCCGTCGAGCTGGATCTCCGAGCCGGCATACTTCCCGAAGAGGATCCGGTCGCCCTTCTTGACGTCGAGCTTGATGGTCTTGCCGTCCTCGGTTCGGCCGGGTCCGACTGCCACGATCTTGCCCTCTTGGGGTTTGTCCTTGGCGGTATCGGGAATGATGATTCCCCCTGCGGTGGTCTCTTCTTCCTCAACCCGTCGGACGACCACTCGGTCGCTCAGCGGACGCATCTTCACTGCCATACTGCCTCCTGTAACGTTTTGAAATTTATGCCGATTTCGATTGTTCTCGGGTGTGTGCCGCGAGCCCGATTATCGTCGACTTGAACGATCCCGGCGGCGCGAGAGCCGGGCGGGCCGGTCGATCGCAGGGGAAACTCATGACGACCATGGCCTGCTAAGCACGGCCCCATTGGGTGTCAAGGGGCCGGTCCGCAAAAAACTTGGTCTGGGGTCCCTAGTCGCGCGGGATCAGGCCAACCGGCTTGAATCGCTTGAGGGCCTTGCGGCCCTTTTGGGCCCTCTTGCCCAGCTCCGGCGCCTGGAAGCGGCGCTCGTTGCCGTCGGCGTCGAGTGCGATCGGAGTTTTGTCGGCGGCGTGAGAGCAGACGCCGACGACCTCGTCGCGCGCATCGAGGCGCATCAGGATGACACCGCGCCCGACTCCGGAGAGCTCGGCGAGCTCTTCGGCGGCGAACGACAGCACCTTGCCGTCGCGAGTCGCCGCGGTCACCGTATCGCCGTCGTCGGGATGCGCTACCACGATGCGGTCGCCGTCTTTCACGCGGGCGTATCGCCGGCCGCTCCTGGTCGTGTCGCTGAGATCGGGCCGGCAGAACAAGCCCATCCCGCCGGCGGTCGCCACCAACCATCGGTCGACCTGCTGCGCCGCTTCGCGGTCGTTGAGGATGACCGCGCCGCTCGGCGCGTCGTCGTCGCCGCCGAAGCTCAGCTCCTGCTGTCCGCTGCCGTCGTCGGTCGGTCCGGAGCCGGCGGGGCAGACCAGCATGGCGTTTACGATCCTCTCTCCATCGGCAAACTTACACAGCGACTGGACGGGTTCGCCGTAGCCGCTGGTGGCCGGGATCGTATTGACCTTCATCACGTATAGAACGCCGAGATTGGACCACAGCGCCAACGACTCGCGAGTGCTGCCGCGCAGCACCCACTTGGCCACGTCGCCCTCGCGCACGCGGGTCGCGCTGCGGTCCTTGAGCTCACCGACGCGTTTCAGCCACCCGTCGCGCGTGACCACGACATGCGTGTCCTCATGTACGACGTAGGCCTCGGCGTCGTACTCGAGCTCGGCGCCGCCGCTCGCCTTCAGTACGGTGCGTCGCCTGTCGCCGTACTTTTCCGCGATCTCCTTCAGCTCGTCGCCGATCAGCTTCCACAACGCCTTCTTGCTGCGCAGGATCTTCTCGATCTCGTCGGCGCGCTTCTTCTTCTCGCGCTGCTCCTTGCGTATCTTGTCGATTTCCAGCCGTGCGAGCTGGTAGAGACGCGTCTCGAGGATCGCGTTTGCCTGTTCCTCGTCGAGCTTGAACGCCTTCATCAGCCGCTGGCGGGCGTCCTCGCGCGATTGCGATTCCCGGATGAGCTTGATGGCGCGGTCGAGCCCGCTGAAGATCTTGATGAAGCCCGCGAGGATGTGCAGCCGAGCCTGGAGCTCGCGCAGCTCGTAGCTCAGCCGGCGGGTCACGACCTCCTGCCGGAAGTCGAGAAAGTGGCGGCACAGGTCGCGTAGCTGCAGGCGCGCGGGTCGCGGCGGACCTCCTTCTTCTCCGGGGATCAGCGCGGTCAAGTTGACGTGGAAGTTCGACTGCAGATTCGTGTGTTTGAAGAGGTAGGCCATTACCGCCTCGGGCGAGGCGTCGGGCTTGATCTCGACGACGACCCGTACGGCGTCGGTCGACTCGTCGCGCACGTCCACCGCTAGTGGCAGCTTGCGGTTGATGATGTGCTGGGCGATCTCTTCGACGATGCTTGCCTTGTTGGTGTTGTACGGGATCGAGGTGATCACCAAGTGCGGTTTGCGTCCGCTCTTCTCGATCGAGTACTGGGCGCGCACACGAATCGCGCCGGAGCCGTCTTCGTAGATCTTCTTGAGCTCGCTGCGACTGTTGAGAATCTCGCCTCCGGTCGGGAAGTCGGGTCCTTTGATGTGCTTGCAGAGATCCTTGGTGGTGAGCTTGGGCGTCGCGATCATCGCCAGAAGTGCGTCGACGACCTCGCTCAGATTGTGAGGCGGGATGTTGGTCGCCATCCCGACAGCGATTCCGGTGCTGCCGTTCATCAGCAGCTGAGGCAGGGCGGCCGGCAGTACTTCGGGCTCGCGCAGGGTGGCGTCGTAGTTGTCGCGGAACTCGACCGTGTCGTGCCGCACGTCGCGCAACAGCTCCTCGGCCAGGGCGGTCAGACGCGCTTCGGTGTATCGCATGGCGGCCGGACTGTCGCCGTCGAGCGATCCGAAATTGCCCTCGCCGTGTACCAGCGGGTAGCGCAACGCGAACGATTGCGCCATTCGCACCATCGCTTCGTAGGCCGCGACGTCGCCGTGTGGATGGTACTTTCCGAGCACGTCGCCCACGACCGCGGCCGACTTGCGCGGCTTCGAGCCGGCGGTCAGTCGCAGGCTCTGGAACATCGCGTACAGGATGCGTCGCTGGACCGGCTTGAGGCCGTCGCGGACGTCGGGGAGCGCTCGCGACGTGATCACGCTCAACGCATAGTTGAGGTACTTCTCGCCGGCCGCCGTGCTCAGGTCGATGTCGACTACCGGAGCCGCCGGTTCACTGCGCTTCTTCGCCATTCCTCCACCTCAACTCCACCACTGCAGGCCTGA
>JANQHZ010000779.1 GCA_028282445.1 Candidatus Binatia bacterium
GTGTCACCTTTTCGAGGAACTTGTGCATCGCCAAACTGGGGGCGACCGCGTTGATGCGAACGCCCTCTTCCGCCGCCTCCATCGCGGCGCATCTCGTCAGCGCCATCACTCCGGCTTTGGCCGCGGCGTAGTGCGCCTGTCCCGGCTGGGCACGCCAACCGAGCACCGAGGCGTTATTGACGATCACGCCGTTCTTGCGCGGCATCATGTGGCGCATCGCAGCTCGTGTCATACGGAAGGTCCCGTTCAAAGTGACGTCGAGGACGACGCTCCATTGGTCGTCGGTCATTTCGACGAGCGGAGCGAACCCACCTAGGCCGGCATTATTGATCAGGACGTCGACCTGGCCCAGGTCCTTCTCCGCCTTCTCCCAAAGACGCTGGACGTCCCCCTCGACGGTGACGTTGCAGAGGCAACTTTCGATCGGGGCGGTCGACGCACCCGCCAGGCCATCGACCGCTTCTGCCAGACGGCGCTCGTGGATGTCGCTGATCATCACGCGCGCCCCTTCTTCGGCGCAGCGCTTGGCGACGGCAAACCCAATCCCGGTGCCGGCGGCAGCCGTGACCAGGACATTCTTGCCTTCCAATAGGTTCTTTCCAGACGGGTACTGCGGTGGCTGTTTCATGGTCGCTCTCTCTGCTGCGGGAAAAGCTCATTCTCTCGCTGATACGGTCGCCTTTGGCAATGTCGACCGAACAAATAGTCGCGAGGCACCGCCGGCGCGCGCGAGTTGGCTCGATCGACGGCCGCGCGATTGCACCATCCTGCGAATTCCGCGACACCACAGGACATCCGACGAGACTCGAGGAGGACATCGATGCCGGAGTTGGCAGCTCTGAAGCGACCCCGCGAGGGAGTCGCGCTGGTCACCATGGATTTGAGCGACAGCGGCGGGTTCGTATCGTGGAAAGCAGCCGGAGCGCTCGCCGATGCGCTGCAAGAGGCGCGCGAAGGCGGCGCTCGGGTAACGGTCCTCGCATCCGCACTGCCCGACCATTGGTACGAGCACGCCTGGCTCACCGACTTGGGCAAGATGATCGAGGGCGAGGCGACCAGCGCCCCCGCCGACGGCTGGGATCGCGCACTCGAGGAAATCGCCGGCCGACAGGTCGTCACGATCGCCGCGATCTCGGGAGACTGCTCGGGAGGTGGTGCCGAGCTCGGCTGGGCCTGCGATCTTCGCATCGCCGAGGAACAAGCCCGCTTTGGTCAGCCCGAAGTCATGCTTGGTCTGGCGACCGGGATCGGCGGGACGAGTCGCCTGGCGCGGCTCATCGGCCGCACCGCCACAGCAGAGCTGGTTCTCGACGGTTCGCCCATGACCGCCGACCGCATCTACGAGCTCGGCGGCGTCAACCGCGTCGTCTCCGAAGGGCAAGCGGTCTCAGCTGCGCTCAAGTGGGCCTCTCGTCTCGCCGACCGCGACCCTCGCGCCCTCGGACTGCTCAAGCAGATTCTGATCGACAACGACGACTTGCACCTGAGCGAAGCGCTCGCCAACGAGCAACGGATATTCCGCAAGACCGCAGGTCGTCGGGCCGCGCTCGAAAAGATCCGAAGCACCCAATCTCGCTTCGACGACGGTGAGTCGGTGCGCGACGTCTACGGGCCGCCGCGCCAGTGATGACGGATTCTCGCGAGGTCGAGGGAACGTATCCGCGACCGACTTCCTTAGTCACAGACGAACACAGAGCAACGCCGATTCCGCAGCCGAAGGATGCTTGGCGGCAATTGATCGGGCGAGGCATGCCTCGCCCCTACACCGGGCCAATGTTCTCGGTTCACTCGTAGGGGCGACGCATGCGTCGCCCGCGCGCCCGCGTGCGGTCTCCCGATCGACTCAGAACTCGGCGCGCCTCGATCTGTGTTCATCTGTGGCTAGAAAAACTAAGCCCACAGAAAACCACCAGGGCGGCGCGAGCAAACCGGACCTTGGCCTCGTCTCCCGGCAAATCAGCGTTGATCTGTGTTCACCTGCGGTTGCCGCAGTGCTCAGTCGTCGATCTGGCGGGTCGAGCGATGAAACCGTCGGACGATCTTTGGGTCCGGGTAGGTCGAGGTCTTTGCGTCGTCGGAACCTTCGTACGGTAGCGTATTGAGCACGTAGCGTATGCTTTCGAGCCGCGCTTCCTTCTTGTGGTTGGCGCGAACGATGATCCACGGACTGTACGAGGTGTGCGTCTTGCTGAACATCATCTCTTTGTACTTGGTGTAGATGTCCCAGTGCTCCTGAGCTTTCTCGTCCACTGGACTGATCTTCCACTGTTTGAGCGGATTGATGCGACGCGAATTGAACCGTCGCGCTTGCTCGCTCTTCGAGATCGAGAACCAGAACTTGATGAGCTCGATGCCATCTTCGTAGAGCATGTGCTCGAACTCAGGCACCTGCTGCATGAAGCGATCGTACTCGGCGGGAGTGCAGAAGTTCATCACAGGCTCTACGACGGCGCGGTTGTACCAGCTGCGATCGAAGAAGGTGATCTCGCCCGGGTTGGGCAGAACTTCGGAATAGCGCTGGAAGTACCACTGTCCGCTCTGCACCTCGGTCGGCTTCGGAAGCGCGACCACGCGCGCCGTTCGTGGATTGAGATGCTCGATGAACCGCCGGATCGTACCGCCCTTGCCGGCGGCGTCGCGCCCCTCAAACAAGATCGCAACGCGGCGCTTGCTCAGCTGCACCGTGCGCTGCAGCTTCACCAGCTCGATCTGCAGCTTGCGCAGCTCTTCTTCGTAGTGCAGCTCGGCGAGTGCGCGCTTCACCGAGAATCGCTTCGCGCTGAGTAACTTGGTGAGCCCCTTCTTCGAGCTCAGACTGCGCAGCTCGGTATCGGTGAAAATCGGTGTTCGCGCTGTCGTTGTTGCTGCCGGCTCGGTTTTCGCGGGGACACGGACGCCGTCGCCGATCGCCGTTTCCGGCACCGCGGGCGCCGGCAGGGTATCGACAGGACTTGCCGGACTCGGAACAGCCGCTACTTTACGTGTCGCCAATGTAGACCTCCGAGGTAATTGTTTCCCACCCGCGAACTCCGCCGGCCGGGCCGGTAGCATACCTCAATCGCCATCGGAACCAACATGCTTTATGAGCACCCGCTGA
>JANQHZ010000499.1 GCA_028282445.1 Candidatus Binatia bacterium
TCACCACAGAGACACAGAGGCACAGAGGAAGCAGGGACGAAACGGGCATCGAGTCTTCATCGGTGACACCTCATCGCCAGTAGGCTTCAGGACGGTGCATCGATCGCCTCGAGCCACTCGGTCTCCGTGCCTCTGTGTCTCTGTGGTGAGATTTTTCTATCGGGTCAGCGCCTTAGATTGCGGCGTCTCGTCTGGCCGATCGACGCCGGGACGTCGTCGATGGTGGCGCTTTCGATCGCAACCGCAGCTGCACCCCGGCCGAGTCGCTCGAACACCGCGTACAGAACGGCGCGGCGCCCGGGTGTCACCGGATCGGCGGCGGCGAGGATGGCGCGGGCCTCGCCCGCTTCGCTCGTCGCGCTGCGGACCAGGGCTCTTCCGGCGCGCGGCGCTTTGCGGATGCGGCGGAGCTCGAGCCGGGTCGAGTCGTAGCGAATCCGCAGATCGAGTGCGGATAGCTCGTCGACGCCGGACACCAGGATCGGCAGCCGGAAGTAACGGCCGCGGCTCCGCCGGCTGGTGCCGAGGGTGACCGTCGGGGTTGCCGCGATCCCGCTGGTCACAGCGGCGATGCCGCCGCCGCTGAGATTGCAGTCGCCGAAGGCCGCGGCTTCGAAGTCGGCGTCATCCACCGTTTCGGCCAGCGGCGCGTACGAATAGCCGCCGAGGTCGCAGTTGCCGTCCGCGATGGTCGGCGCGACGCCGCTGGACGACGTGCTGCTGGGCACGAACAACCAATCCGAAGAGCAGGCGTCGGCGACCGGAAAGGCGCCCATCGACCCGAGCAAGCGTTGCAGAATGTACGAGGCGTCGAGCGGCGACACCGATCCATTGGCGGTGACGTCGCATGCCAATGTCTCAGTGGCGCTCAAAGTGCGGGCGCCGACCGAGCTCTGCAACGCCCACGCCGCATCGAGCGCCGACACGCCGTCGAGCGCGCCGTCGTCGCGTATGGCGCCGACGCTCCAGGCCGTCTCGGCGAGTCCGTCGAATACATAGTCTCCGCCGGGACCGACGGCAGTCGATGTGGGGCTTGGTCCCGCAAGCTGCACTTGCACGCCCGCTACGGGCGAACCCGCGCCGGCGTGGCGAATCGTTCCCGCAACCGCATGCGAAGCAGCGGGAGGGGTAGCTCCTTCGATCTGAAGAAGGAAGTCGACCAGTTGCGACCGCTCTGTCGAAGGCAGCGCGAGCGCGGCACGGTGTGGCGCTGCAGCGGCGAGGTCGTCCGGATTGCTGACGACGATCTCGTCGAAGCTGAGGTTTGCCCAATCGACCGAGCTGGAGATGGCGATCGTGTTGCTGGTTCCGGGCGAAAAGAGAACGTTCTCGACTCGGATCGTTCCCCAGTTGGTGTGGCGCCACTGGGGCTCGTTGCCGAGCAGGCTTGCGGTGCCGGTGTAGGTGGTGCCGTTGACCGTGAAGTCGACCGGAAAGACTCCGTAGCCCGAGCTGTAGCGGGTTTCGATCGCGCCGATACCGCCGCTGCCGCCGTCGACGTTGAAAAAGGTGAAGGCGGAGCCGGCGCCGCCGAAGCCAACGAGAGCGCGACCGTGGACCGTATCGTCGTTGTTGAGCTCGACCCATTGATCCTGGATCGATGCCGGGCCGGAGACCGCTGCCGACTCGGCGGGCAGCACGGTCCCCCCGGCGACGGAGAATACGTCGGCGAGGGTGGCGGCGGATCCGTCGTGGAAGTAGGGGGCCGTGTTCCACACGCCGAGCAGGCTGGGGGTGTCGATCCCGAGCAGCGGCTGTGCGAGCCGTTGCCCGGACGTCGTGCGGAGGGTGCCGACGTCGTGCAGAGTCGGCGATCCCAGCGTCGAGTCGGTCATCTCGGCGCCGCTGTGGCAGGCGGCGCATCCCAGGTCGGCAAAGTGAGATTGACCGGCGAGCGCCGACGCGGTCATCGTTCCGTCGGGATTGCGCCAGGGGGACCGCGGAGCGCTGCCGGCGTCGAGCGAAGTGACGTAGGCCGCGAGCGCATCGAGCTCCGGCGACCGGCCCGCCTTGGCCGGGCCGAGAGTGTCGCTGGTCAGAGCGAAGTCGGCGTCGCTGAGGAATCCGCTGCCGCCGAAGGCGTTGCGGATGTCGTTCTCGAAGTCCTGGATCTCGTCGAAGTTGGCGCTCCAGTGAACGTTGCCGTGGCCGACACCGGCGCGTCCGCGCAGCGTGGTGGTGTTGCGCAACCCCTCGCCGCGGCCGGTGAAATCCCACACCCGGCCGTCTTGACCGCCGTCGATATGGCAGGTGGCGCAGCTGAGGTATCCTTCGGCGCTCATGCGCGGGTCGCCGGCGTTGTAGAAGACCTCCTTGCCGAGGCGAACATCGGCCGCGAGTTGTTCGATAGCGACCGATGAGATCTCGCTCGCCGCCACCGAGACGTTGCCCGCGTCGAAGAGTACGCTCGTCTCCTGCACCGTGACGTCGCGCGACATCAGGTTCTTGACGAATGTGCGGCCGGTGTTCGGGTCGACGCAGATCCCCTGCGGCGCCATGCCGGCGCCGAGCCGAACCACGAAGCTGCCGAGGCCGCCGGAGCCATCGATGGCGAGCGCGTCGAAGATCACCGTTTCGTTGTTGCCTTGAAGCGCTACCGCGAGGTAGTCGCCGAACGGCGAGAAGGCGATTGCCCGTGACGAGTCGCTGTTGTCGACATCGATGGCGCGGCGGAAGCTGCCGTCGGCCAGGTCGATCTGGACGATGATGTTGCGTACGGAGTTGTCCTGGTCGAGGTCGGGGCCGAACAGGATTCCGCGTTCCGAGTTGGGCTTGTTGGCTGCGACCCAGGCGGTCTGGCCGTCGGGCGCGATGGTGATGCCGGCGAGGTAATTGGCGACGCCGCGTCCGGCGGCGGTCGAATCGAAGTTCTCGTCGCCACCGAACTTCGGAATGACGATCGTCCGCATGAGTGTCATCGCGGCGGCGTCGACTTGCCATACCTCGGCGTGGTTGCGTGGCGACATGAACCGGGTCACCAGCAGGCTCGAGCCGTCGCCGCTGATCGCAAGCGCGCTCGGGGTCGGTCCGACGGCGAGACTGCCGGTCTGTTGCCGAGTGGCGCTGTCGAAGCGGAGCACCTCGCCCGAGCCGTGCAAGCTGACGAATACGGTCGAGCCGTCCGGAGAGATCGCCAGGCCGATGGGTGCGCTGCCGTGACCGGTATCGTGCGACGCGAGCTCGTTGCCGCCGGAGTCGAGTACGCGCACCGTATCGTCGTCGTGGCATGCGACCCAGATTTCGTCAGTCGCCGAGGTCGAGATGCTACGCGGGTCGTCGCATACCGGAGTTTCGAGGACTACCGTGAGGCCATCGGTGTCGAAGGCGGCGATGGAGTCGTTGTCGGGATTCACGACCCACACTCGTCGGGCGCCGGTATCGCAGTGGATCGGCGAGCTGTTGGCGGGGCGTTCTCCAGTCGGCGGCGTGGTGACGGTTATGGTGCGATTCTCGCTGGCGACCGATCCGGCGGCGTCGCGGACTTGTACGCTCGCGCGGTAATGACCGGGCTGGTCGTAGGTCGTCGCCACCGAGGAGGTGGAGGACCAGGCGGTCTTGGCGGAACCATCGCCGAAGTCGAAGCGGAGCTCGATCGGATCGTCGTCGGCATCGGAAGCGCCGGCGCTGAGAGTCACCGAGCTTCCCGGTGCGGCCGGGTGATCCGATATTGTGAAGGAGTCGATCGACGGCGCGGTGTTGCCGCCGATCGTCGATCCGGTCGAGAAGGTGAACGAGTAGCCGTCGATGCCGTTTCCGGCAGCGTCCTTGATTCCGCCGGCCGGAATCACCACTTCGTACGACGTGTTGGCGAGTAGAGGATCGTCCGGGACATAGGTCAGCACGTCTTCGAAGGAGAAGGTGATGCGGCCGGAGATCGGGTCGCCGCCGACCGGGCGAACCACGATCGTCTCACCGTCCACGATCGTGAATGTCTCGAGGGTTTCGTGGATCAGCAGGCTGATCGGTGCGCCGGTCGGGTAGTTGGTACGGCCGGCTTGGGGAATGTGGAAGCCGACGGCGGGGCCGCGGGTGTCGGGCTCGGCTTGATGAGCCCAGATCGCCATGCCCTCGTTGGGACCGATCCCGCCGGTGACCAACAGGTTGCCGATCGGCAGCAGATGCTGACTGGTGTCGATGCCGACCTCGCCGGGTTGGTTGGGGCGAGGTGTGTTGGCGCCGTCGAGGAAAAGGACGGACTCGAAGGTCCGCATGTCGACTTTGTGGCCGCCCATGAAGGCGAACTCGTCCTGGAACTGGATGTACATCGCGTCGTCGCCGGGCAGGG
>JANQHZ010000834.1 GCA_028282445.1 Candidatus Binatia bacterium
CAGGGACGGCGGGCCGAGGCCCGCCCTACGCGTGACTTCACCACAGAGGCACAAAGACACCGAGAGGAGGAACGGAGACTCGCCGAATCGCAAGGACCGTCGACCTCAGTCTCGATGAAGTTCAGGATTGGCTCCAGGACTCCCGAAAACCTTGGACTCTCCGTGCCTCTGTGCCTCTGTGGTAGAAATCTATTTGTTTAGAAGGCTTCGAAGAGCGCGGCAGCGCCCATGCCGCCGCCGATACACATCGTTACGATGCCCCATTTCTTGTTGCGGCGGCGCAGCTCGAGCAGAATGGCGCCGGTCTGACGCGCACCGGTCATGCCGTACGGGTGGCCGATCGAGATCGCCCCGCCGTTGACGTTGAGCTTGTCGGGATCGAGGCCAAGGCGGTCGCGGATGTAGACCGTTTGCGACGCGAAGGCTTCGTTGAGCTCGATCAGGTCGATGTCGTCGAGCTTCTTGCCCTGGCGCTCGAGCAGAGTCGGGATGGCGAACACCGGACCGATACCCATCTCGTCCGGCTCGCAGCCCGACATCACCATGCCGTGGTAGGCGCCGAGCGGCTTGAGACCGCGCTTTTCGGCTTCGGTGTCGCTCATCATGACCAGGGCGGCGGCGCCGTCCGAAAGCTGCGACGCGTTACCGGCGGTGACCGAGCCGCCTTCCTTGAAAGCGCCCTTGAGCTGGGAGAGGGCTTCGGCCGTGGTGCCGGCACGCGGGCCTTCATCCATCTTGAAGTCCATCTCGAGCTGGCTGACCTCGCCGGTCGCTTTGTCCTTGCGCTCGGTGGTGACGTGCATCGGGACGATCTCTTCGGCGAGGCGTCCCGACTCGATCGCAGCCGCGGTGCGCTCCTGCGAGGAGGCGGCGTACTCGTCCTGCGATTCGCGGGTGACGTTGTAGCGTTCCGCGACCACCTCGGCGGTGTCGCCCATGCCCATGTAGATCTCCGGCTTGTGCTCCTGGACCCAGGGGTTGGCGTAGTCGTGGAAGTTCAGGTTGGCCTGGACGCGCGAGATCGACTCGACGCCGCTGGCGACCATGACCGGAACGTCGTCGACGACGATGCGCTGCGCCGCGACCGACACGGCCTGCAGACCGGACGAGCAGAAGCGGTTGATCGTCGTCCCCGCCGTCGTGACCGGGCATCCGGCGCGCAAGGCGCCGACGCGCGCTACGTTGTTGCCGGTCGAGCCTTCGGGCAGTCCGCAGCCGGTGATGACGTCCTCGACGGCGCCCGGCTCGATGCCGGCGCGATCGATGGCGTGCTCGATGGCGTGGCCGAGCATGTCGGCGCCGTGGGTGATGTTGAACGCGCCGCGGAAAGCCTTACCGATCGGCGTGCGCGCCGTCGAAACGATGACAGCTTGTTTGGCCATGGGTGAACTCCTATTCAGTTTTGGTTGGAAACGAAGAGGGTCGCGTTTTTGTCGGCGCGGGTCAAGATCAGCGCAGGCCGCCGAGCCGCAGCACAGGCCAGGCGAGATAACGGTGCGGTTGCCGCTGGCGGGGTGCTACTGGGCGAGTTGAAAGTTGGCTTCGCGCTGGATCGCCTGCTCGAGCTGCATGATCCACTTGTTGTAGGCCTTGTGGATCTTCTCCCCGTCGTGCTGCAGGTTGGTGCTGTCGACGTAGTCGATGCTGAAGGTGGATCGAGTGTATCGAATGTCGACGACCGCGGTGTGGCGACGCTTGGTGTACATGCCTTTCATCTTGCCCGGTTCCACCGGCTTGATGACCCAACCGGTGCGTTTCCCGGCCTCCTGGATGACCTTGGCGATGTCAGCGTCGGAGGCCGAGCTCGCGGTCAGGAGGTTGGCGTCCTGAACGCTATAGATGGTGGCAGTCTTGCACGCTGCCAAACCGATCAGGAGCAAGCCGACCAACAGGACTCGAATGCGCGTCATGAGATCCCTCCTCGCGTATGGCCGGAACCCTAGCACCGGCCGTTGATCAGATAAAATACTTCGATTGGAACCGCTGATGAACGCTGATAATGCCCCCGTTGTCGCACTCGGGAACCTGATCGACCGCCGCCGCCCTATCGGCAGCTCCCGCCTGTTGGACTGTTGCTTTGTTTACGTGAATTGAACCCAATTAGCGTTCATCTGCGGTTTCAATTCTCAGATAAACGCCTTCATTCCGTGGATCACCCGCTCGGCTTCGGCGACCATGTTCTCGACGATCTCGCGTGAGGGCAGGATCTTGTCGATCCCGCCGATTCCCTGTCCGGCGGGCATGCAGGTGTCCTCGGGGTCGATTCCATCCTCTCGTGCGTACTGGAGGCGGCCGGCGAGGTAGCTCTCGGTCATCTGGTCGGGGAAACGTTTGATGTCTCCCGGGTTGTGTTCCTGCTCGTCGACGTAGGGGTTGGTGATGACCCGCATCGGCTTGCCGGAGTAGCAGCGCGTGATCTTGGTGTCGGCGCCGCCCGATTCGACGATCTTGGATTTGAACTCGGGCGCGGCGCGCCCTTCTTCGGAGGCGATGAAACGGGTACCGACCCAGACGCCGTCGGCGCCGAAGGCGAGGGCGGCGGCGAGCCCGCGTCCGTCGACGATTGACCCAGCCGCGAGCACCGGGATGTCGACCGCGTCGACGATCTGCGGGATCAACGCCATGCCGGCGACCCGGCCGGTGTGGCCGCCGGCCTCGGTGCCCTGGGCGACGACCACGTCGCAGCCGGCCTCCTCGGCGCGCACGGCGTGTTCCACCTTGCCGCACATCGAGATCACCTTGAGCCCGGCGTCATGCAGCTTGCCGACCACTGGTCCCGGTACGCCGAGGCCGGCGATGAACGAAGAGGCGCCTTCTTCGATGATGGCGTCGATCGAGTTGACCATCTGCTCCGGCAACGCGGCGAGCAGGTCGACCCCGAAAGGCTTGTCGGTGAGCTTGCGCACCTCCTTCATGTGTTCGCGGATGGCCTCCGGGCTTTCGGTGGCCATGCCGAGCGTGCCGTAGCCGCCGGCCTCCGATACCGCGGCGCAGACTTTCGGATACGCCACTTGGCCCATACCGGCGAGGAAGACCGGATGGTCGATTTCGAACATGTCACAGATGCGGGTGTGGATGGGCATGGCGATCCCCCTGGCGTTGGTAGGTGAAGAATTAGCCACAGACGAACGCAGATCAACTCGGATGGCCAACCCGAGCGGTCATTGGTCGGGGGGTCCTGCGCCGACATCTTCGACCTTTGGCCGGCCGAGAGTTGCGTCAACGAAGGGCTTCTCGATAATGGGAATAAGAGTCATTAGCCCAGCTTGCGCGTAATGCTTGTCGCACCATCATAGACCCGAACTAGTCCTGCGATCCCACCGGCCCCGACCATGACCGCCCGTCCTGTCGTCGTCTTCGCTCCATTTCGCCT
>JANQHZ010000846.1 GCA_028282445.1 Candidatus Binatia bacterium
ATGCCGGGTGGATTCGTGCGTGTTCTTCTATGGGCTGCCCTGTTTCGAACAGCGGGTGTACCCTCACAGCCGCCAGCAATGTCAGACGCTATTGGCGAGGTACGACGTCGAGCCGCTCTTCGAGCGCGAAGTAGATGCGGCGCCGTTCATGGATTGCAGCATCTACATCGGCGACCAGCATCGAGCGATCTGCGCGCCCGAGCTTCGCCGCCGGCGATTTGCTTTCTATGCGCTCGACCGAGATCGATAGAAGCGGTTCAGGGATCCTAGAGGTCTGGCCGGAAAACGGCTTCGAGGCGAAAATGGGCAGGCGCCGGGAGCGCAAGGAGTGAAATCTGAGTTCGTATCTCTCGATACGTCGAGCGTTTCGCGACGCAGCGATCGCGAATGCATGGCGATTTGCAGCCGGAGTCCATTTTTCGGCGGGACCTCTAGGCCCTTCGCAAGATGAAGCCGAGGACGGCGATCACCAGCAGCGCCGCGGCGCCCGCGACATAGAGCATAGGACCCTCGGTGAGCTTACCGGCGAAGCTCTGCTCGTAGGGAACGGGGTCGTTGGCGGTGGAGACCTGCCACGCAAAGTCTCCCTCGCTTGCCTTCGCGCGCTCGACGAGTGCATCGAGAAGGGCGTCTGGGGCCGCGCCTTCGCTGGCGGAGATGGCGAACTTTGCAGTCTTCTTCCCGGCCGCGGACTTGCTTTGGCTCGGATGCGCGAGCTCGAGGCTGACGTCCTTTCCGTCGCAATTGTAGACGGCGTTGATGACGGAGTACTGGATGTCGCCCTTCGCGAGCCTGCATCCACCGGGTAGTTTCTCCCCCGCCCCGAGCATCTTGCCGAGCAATTCCTCCTGTCCGGGAGGGATGACCCACTGGGCCGGCTCTTCGTCTTTCGCGAGAATCGGTACGGCAAGGGCGCCGACCAGTCCGGCGACGAAAACGATGCGAGCTGCGAGCGAATTCTTGTTGCGAGTGGCGGTCTGGATATTCCTGTTCATACAGGCTGAAAGGATAAACCGTGCCTGGCTCGCCTGGTCAAGCTTGCGGCGGGCAGCGCAAGAGGCGGCCGGTCGGAGCTTCGTCGAGTACCTCGCAACCAGCCAGGCGCTGTCGAATGAGTGGCAGGCTGACCGCGTCTCGTTCGATTACCAGGACGGCGGCCTGTTCGATCATGCGGTCGAGCTCGGCTGCGTGCAGCTTCTCGGAGCGGTCGTTGAGGGAGTGGACCTTCACCAGCGGAACGATGCGCTTCGAAGACTCCTCCCAGTTTTTCCAAGCGATATCACGCCCGTTCATCCGGGCGAGGTAGTATGCCAGAAGTGTCTTGTCGTAGTGCGCGACGGTGACTACCGTCGACTCCGGTCGCTGCGCCACCACTTGGGCGAAACGCGGCATGAAGGCGTCGGTATCGGGTAGATAGAGGGTGCTGCTGCCGGCGAGTGACGGTGCCGTCCCGAGTCCGACTGCGGCGATCAGGGTGAGCGGCCAGGCGACTCGGCCGATTCCGCCCGTCGGTTGGACGAGTGCGACAACCAACGCGGCGAGAGGAATTGCGGAGGCGAAGTAGTAGCTCTGCACGCGGGCGATCGGCGACAGGAGTGCGACGGCAGCGAAGCTCGCGACGACTCCGGACGAAGCCAGGCAGGTACCGACGTCGCGACCTCGGATGCCGAGAATCGCGGCGATCGCAATCGCGATCCACAGCATCGTCCCGAACCCGTCGCCGGCGATCGCCGTCATCTCGCTCGCCATCTGCAGGGGGTGATGCTGTCCCCAGGCGATCGTCGGAAAGGCTCGCGCGACCTCGCGCGCGCTCCAATCGCGAACCAAGGTTGCAAATGCGAGCAGAAGTGCGGGGGTACCGGCGGCGACACCGACCGCGAGTGCGATCTTGGATCGTCGATTCAAGCGAAGCCGCCAAGCATTTACGCCATTGGCGGCGACGACGAAGGGTGCGAGGTAGTAGGTGAAGAGCGCGAGAGCGTGGGATGCGGAGACCACGAGCAGCGAAGCGAGCTGCGGTTTCTGTGCGGCAGCGGTCAAGGAGGTGGCTGCTGCGACAAGGAGTAGGGCGTACAGCGGTATGCCGCTGACTTCGCGTGAATGCGCGACCAACACGGGCGAGATCGCGACCGCGAGCGCGGCCAAGGCTGCAGTGGGATGAGCTCGCCGCCGGATCCACACTGCGCCGAGCAGAACGGCAGGAGCGGCCAGTGCGCCTGCGATGACCGCCGGCGCTCGACCGACCGCTTCGCTTTGCCCGAACCACTGAGCGACGTGCAGCACGTAGAAGTACAACGGCGGATGTCGGTCGCGCAGGCCGACTCCGGTGGCGATGTCGATTGGCGACGAGTTCCCGGTCAGCATGCGTTGCACGTCCTGATCGTGTGCGAAGGGTAGATCGAGTGCGGGCAGACGCAGCGCGAGCCCGATCGTCGTTAGCACGATCGCCGTGCCGGCGGCACCGTATGGCAATTGCGCCAGCATGGCGACCGCCACGGAGATCGCGATCCCGATCGCCGCGCCACGTGCTCCGTTCAGGCGTTGAAGAGCGCGAGCGACCAGGGGCAGTGGCGGCTCGGACGCCAGCGGAATCGAGTCGACGGCATCAAAGCCGGTGTCGTTGACTGCGATCGCTTCGAAAAGCGCTCTTGTGACGGCGGTCGACTCGTGCGGCGTCGCAGCAAGGGTAGATTCCGGCGGAGGAACCTCCCAGGCGACCCCGAAGCTCTTGCTCTCGAGCACACCGGACCAGCGGCCGCGATCGACGATATGGATTTCGACCCGGCTCGCCGGGCGTCCGCCGGCGGCGGCGCGGCGGGCGAAGTAGACGACGTCGTTCGACTGACCGCGTCGGGGCGGCGACAGGACGTAGTCCAGTACGACCGGTTGGCCGACCCGGTATGGCGCGATGAGATCGCTCCAGGACGGAGCGGTGTCGACCGGAGCGCTCGGAATGAGCAGGGCGGCGGTCGTGCCGAATAGGAACACCACGGCGGCGGCCTGGCGAAAAGGACGCGAAAACACCAGCGGATGGTTGGTTTTCTGACGGCGGAATGCAACTTCGCGGAAGCCGCGATGGTTG
>JANQHZ010000504.1 GCA_028282445.1 Candidatus Binatia bacterium
CGCGCGTCGGGGCGATCGTCCCCATTTCCGCGGTCGTCGACGGCGAGTTGCAAAGCGACGATCGCAGCGGCCCCAATGCCGGTTTCACGGCCGCTCAGCTGGGGACCGTCGAGGTTCCGGTGCTGCTCATTGGGGGCACGGCGGACGTCAACGTTTTCATCGAAAACAACGACATCGCTTTCGATCAGATGGTCGCGGCGCCGTACCGCTACAAGCTGGAGATTCGAGGAGCCAACCACACTCACTTCGCCAACGTTTGCGACATCGGAAACCTGCTGATCGACCTTGGGCTCACGATGGACATCTGGCCCACGCTCGGCGCCGAGGCGCTGCTCGAGCCCTTCGCCGATACCTGCAGTCCGGAAGCGTTCCCGATCGCAGAGGTCGTTCGCTTGCAGAACCTCTACGTCGTGTCGTTTTTCAAGCGCCATCTCGGAAACGAGCGAGGATACGAGCGCTTTCTCGACGAGACTTACGCCGATACCGAACCTGACATCGAGTTCATGTCGCGATAGCGGCGGTCGCCGCGCTCGGCCGTGGCTCTCGGTCGCGTTGCGCTTCTCACATGGTAAAAGAAAGTATGTCCAACGAGTTGCCCGATTGGCTCGATCACTACACCGACGTGCCCGCCTGGGTGCTGTACGGCGAAATGCCGAGCCAGAAGATGCTGTGGGTGAACGAGCGCCTCGCCCGCGACATGGATCATCCGCGAGAGTGGTTTGTCGGTCGGCGCTACGGGGAAATCTGGACGGACACCCAGGAGCGTGGAGCGGGCCGTAGGGCCATGGCCGAGAAGCGCAGCATCGACGTCGTCGGTGACGGACGGGATCTGCTCGGCAATTGGCGCTGGCTGGACGCGAGACTGACACCGGTCGACGATCAACACATTCTGATCGTGTGCGAGGACATCACTGCCCGCATCAAGCTGGCCGGGCTGCGGCTGGTGCTGGGGCAGGGGCTCGCCGGGCACGCGTCCGGGAAATTCAGCGAAGAGTTTGCCCGCCAGCTGCTCGAGGGTGCGTCGCTCGACGACATTTGTAAGGCGCGCTCCATGTCTCCGACCGAAGTCCTGGCCAAGCTCGGGCGATTGGTCGGACAACAGACCTCGGTTGAGACGGGGATTCGGGTGCCACCGCCGGTCAGTGACCGGCCGCCGCACGACGACGACCGGGTGCCGGACTGGGTAGAGCATTACTGGGACCTTCCGGGCCCCGTCGCACTGCTCGACTATCCCTCCTTACACGTACTGTGGGTCAACCGTCAGGTTCTGGAGCGCAACCAAATGACGCGGGAGGAGGTCATCGGCCTCGACGCTCATACCGTTTGGGACGATCTTCCGAAGTGGAAGAAGATCATCGAAACGACCATGACCGAGTTCGGATCAGTCGATAGCGTTCACCAGGGACACACCCTGCGCGGCGAGCAGCAGTGGATGCACGTGCGCACCACGCCGATCGACCGCGATCGTCTATTGATCTTGTCCGAAGACGTAACAGCGGATATCCGACTGCAGGCGCTCCGGTTGTTGCTCGGCCTCAATCCCGAAGGTCAATCCGGCCGGGTCGGGCTGAGCGAAGCCTTCGCTCGCCTCCTCCTCGACGGCGCCAGCGTAGAAAACATCGCCGTCGCTCTCGAGCTCTCTCCCGACCAAGTAAGAGGCCAAGCCGGCCTCATCCTGGGCCGCTCCCACTAACCCCCAACCCGACCGCCGTGTCGCTTTGGCCGACGACCCAAGCGAGGCGAAGGGTCGTCTTTGGCCGGCGCGGAGCGCCGTGGGACGCCCCGCGGCAGCGGGGCTTTGGGCCCTGGTTGCGGGGCTTTGGGCCCTGGTTGCGGGGCTTTGGACTGGATTGGCGTCCCCCTGAGTAGGTGATTGAGGGGCACCTACTC
>JANQHZ010000923.1 GCA_028282445.1 Candidatus Binatia bacterium
ATACTGTCCGGACATGCGTCCTCGGCCACCGCCACGCTGATCGTCCGGGCCCGATCGTGGGCAGAGATACCGGTGGTTACCCCATCCGAGGCCTCGATCGAGGCTCCGTACGCCCGGCCGGCGAGCGAGGGCGAGTCGGGAACCATCAGCGGAATCCCCAGGCTGCGCATGCGGCCTTCGGTCATCGAAAGGCAGACCAGGCCCCGACCGTGCAGAGCCATGAAGTTGACCGCATCGGCATCGACGAACTGAGCGGCCATGCAGAGGTGAGCCTCTCCCTCCGCGCCGCCGGTGAGGATCACGAAACGTCCGGCACGAAGCTCGTCGATCGCTCGTTGAATGCGTTCGGACTGCATGGCTATCCCTTCACGTCGGCTTCGATGAGCACGTCCGGACCGATTCGCCGCATACGCAGATCGCGCAAGTCGATCGAATCGACCAACCGGTCGACGCCGATGATGCCGAGCATCGGACGCCCATCGCCGCCAATCAGCTTGGGCGCTACGAAGCACGCGACCCGGTCCACCACCCGCTCGCGCAACGCCGCCGCCGCCAGATCGGCCCCGCCTTCGAGCAGCACCGACGAGACCCCCCGTTTGGCGAGCCGGCGCAACAGGGTCCGGAGCTTGAACCTCCCCCCTGAGTCGGCCGCCAGAGTTTCGATCTGAACACCGTTGCGTTGCATGCGAAGTAGCTTATTTCCTGAAGTTTTTGAGGTGGCTACGAGAGTACCGGCCGCGAGCTCGTTTGTCAGTACCCGGGCGCCAGAGGGCACCCGCAGGCGTCCGTCGACGACCACCCGGAGGGGGTCGCGGCCGCCGCGCAAACGGCACGTGAGCTGAGGATCGTCGGCAATCACGGTCTGCGCGCCGACCATGATCGCATCCATCTGGTCTCGCCAGCG
This sequence comes from Candidatus Binatia bacterium, assembly GCA_028282445.1. GTDB lineage: Bacteria > Desulfobacterota > Binatia > HRBIN30 > CADEER01 > CADEER01. The sequence continues at coordinate 905 of JANQHZ010000923.1, forward strand.
GTGACCCAGTCGACGGGCCTTTTCACCGCTGATCCAGCGCGAGTCACCGCTGCGGGTAGCGATCCGGCCGTCGAGCGTCGCCGCTAGCTTCAAGGTCACCAGCGGCAGACCCGTCGTCACGCGGGTCGCGAAGGGGCGCAAGATCTCCGCGCAGCCCTCGCCCTCGACGTCGACAACGACCTCGATACCGCGGCGGCGCAGGCGGCGAGCACCGCCGCCCTTTACGGACGGATCGGGATCCAGGCAACCCACGACGACTCGGCCAACGCCGGCAGCAAGGACAGCCTCGGTGCAGGGCGGCGTTCGGCCGGTGTGATTGCACGGCTCGAGAGTCACGTACAACGTCGCGCCGCGCGCGCGTCTACCCGCATCGGCAAGCGCCTCGACCTCGGCATGCGGCATCCCGGCGCGCCGGTGATACCCCTTTCCGACGATCCGGCCCGCTTGGACCACGACCGCCCCGACCGGCGGGTTGGGGCTGGTACGACCGAGGCCTTTACGCGCCAGCCTTATGGCAAGACGCATATGCTCGGCGTCGCGCTTCACGACTCGGACTTTTCGTCGCCGCTCCGGCGCTCCCGCCGGGAGCGCGTGCGCTTGCCCTCTTTGACGAGATCCTGAAGCTCTCGCATGAACTCCCCGACATCCTGAAACGAGCGGTACACCGACGCGAATCGCACGTAGGCCACCTGGTCGAGCTTGTGCAACTCCGACATCACCGCCTCGCCGACCACAGAGCTCGGGATTTCCTTGTCGCCCTTCTCCTGGACGAAACGCTCGATCCGGTCCGCCGCGTCTTCGATTGCCTGGGCAGACACGGGGCGTTTCTCGCACGCTTTCTTGAGTCCGGTGACCACCTTCAAGCGGTCGAACACCTCACGACGGTCGTCTTTCTTGACCAGCAGCGGCAGAACTTCCTCGACTCGCTCGTAGGTCGTAAAGCGACGCTCGCAAGCGCCACACTCGCGCCGGCGGCGAATCACCTCGTTGTCCTTGGTCAGCCGCGAATCGATGACGCGGTTGTCGAGGTCGTGGCAGAACGGGCACCGCATGGGAAGCTAGTCCGATGTCGACGATCGAGGGTTGAGCATGTCGCGGCTCGACAGGAGTCGGTGCGCCCAAGCTCCACGATCGACCGAGCTCGTCATCCGCCGCGCACCTCGAACAAGACCAGCTGACGCGAGCGACCGTCGTCGGCGACCTCCACCGGATAGCGGCCGGTGAAACAAGCATCGCAGAATCCGTCCGCCGAGGGCTTCGGCAGAAAACCGTACAAGCCCTGCTCGCTCAGGAAGCCGAGCGAATCGGCACCGATATACTCGCGAATCTGCTCGACACTGTTGGTGGACGCGACCAGCTCCTCGCGAGTCGGTGTATCGACACCGTAAAAGCAAGGACTGATCGTCGGCGGTGAGCTGATTCGGAGGTGAACCTCCGAAGCACCGCCCTGGCGCAGCATCTCGACGATCTTGCGACTGGTGGTTCCCCGCACGAGCGAGTCGTCGACCACGACCACCCGCTTGCCCTCGAGCACCTGCGTCTGGGCGTTGAGCTTCACCTTGACCCCGAAGTGACGGATCTCGTCCTGTGGCTCGATGAAGGTTCGCCCGACGTAGTGGTTGCGAATCAGGCCGAAATCGAACTCGACGCCGGCTTCTTCGGCGAAACCGAGCGCGGCGGGAACACCGGAATCCGGCACCGGGATCACCAGGTCGACATCAGCGGGACACTCCTGGGCCAAGCGCCGCCCGAGCGCCTTGCGCACCTTGTACACGCTGCGCCCGTACACATTGCTGTCGGGGCGCGAGAAGTACACGTACTCGAAGACACAGCGCGTCGGCTTCTGCGCCTTGAACGGAAAGAAGCTGCGAGTCCCCGAACGCGATGCAACCAGAATCTCTCCCGGTTCGATCTCGCGTACGTACTCGGCGTCGATCAAGTCGAGAGCGCAGGTTTCCGAGGCAACGACGACCGCGTTCTTGATGCGTCCCAGCACCAGCGGTCGGAATCCGTTGGGATCGCGCGCCGCAATCATCTGGTCGCGGTCCAATATGAGCAGAGAGTATGCGCCTTTGACCTGCGCGAGCGCTTCGCTCGCACGGTCGACCATCGTCGGCCCCTCGGCAGCCGCCATCAGGTGGATGATGACCTCGGTATCGACGGAGGATTGGAAGATCGACCCGCGCTCTTCGAGCTGCTCGCGCAGCTCGAGCGCGTTGACGATGTTACCGTTGTGCGAGACCGCCAGGCCGCCTCCGCCGAATTCGACGACGAACGGCTGGGTGTTCTTCAACAGAGTGCGGCCAGCAGTCGAGTAGCGGTTGTGCGCGATCGCGGCGTCCCCGACCAGTCTCCGCATGACCTCTTGATCGAAGACGTCGGCGACCAGGCCCAACCCGCGGTGTGACATGAGCAGCTGACCGTCGGAAGAGACGATGCCGGCGCCCTCCTGGCCGCGATGCTGGAGGGCGTACAAACCGAGGTAAGCGAGATTGGCGGCTTCCGGATGACCGAAAACCCCGACCACACCACACTCATCGTGGAATCGATCCGCCTTGCTCTCTGGGAGGGGAACCTTCATCGCCTGCGAGCCAGTTGGATACTACTTCCGCATCGAAAGGGCGAACGATCGAGCGTCAATGCTCCTCGCCCGCCATTAGGTCCGCCAGGGCCCTCGACCAAACGTCGCGCAGCTCGTTGACGTCGGCGTCGACGAGCTGGCCGATGCGGAGCCGGGTGCCCCGCACCGTCCCCAGCACGGTGAGGTGGACGTCGCTCTCGGAAGCGATCTCGCGGAGCCGCGAAAGATGCCGCGACTTGAGAGAGATCAAGATGCGCGATTGGCTTTCCCCGAACAGCCACGCATCTGGCCGGATTGAAGCCTCGAGCTCGACCTCGGCGCCGACCGCGCGGCCGGGGCCGGAGATACAGCATTCGGCCAAGGCGACCGCCAAGCCCCCCTCGGATAGATCGTGGGCCGACGATACGATCCCCTCGCGAATTGCCGTGAGGCAGGCCGCCTGGGCCGCCTTCTCGACACCCAAGTCGATCCACGGTGGCGTCCCTCGCACGATCCCGTGCAGGGCGGCGAGATACTCGCTGCCGCCGAGCTCTTCACGGGTGCGGCCCAGCATGACGATGAGGTCGCCCTCGGTTTCGAACCACTGCTTGCAGTGGTAGCGCACGTCGTCGATCAAACCGACCACCGCAATCGTCGGCGTCGGTGGGATCGGGCGACCTTCGGTTTCGTTGTAGAAGCTGACGTTGCCACTCACCACCGGAAGCGACAGGGCATCGCAGGCATCGCGAATTCCCTTGACGGCTTCGCGGAATTGCCACATCACCTCGGGCTTTTCGGGATTGCCGAAGTTGAGGCAGTCGGTGACCCCAACCGGCTCGGCACCAGCGCAAACGACGTTACGCGCGGCTTCGACCAGTGCGGTCATTGCGCCGACGTAGGGATCGAGACCGCAGTAGCGGCTGTTGCAGTCAACACTCAACGCGAGCGCCTTGTCGGTTCCCTTGACCCGCACCACCGCAGCATCCGAACCGGGTCGAACGACCGTATTGCCACCCACGAATTGGTCGTACTGGGAGTACACCCAACGGCGCGAGGCGATGTTCGGCGACGCCAACAGTCGACTGAGACTGCGATTGTAGTCACCCGGAGCCGGAATGTCTCCGAGCGCCAGCCGTTGCAGATCGGCCTGACGGTTGGGCTGCGCCCAGGGGCGCTCGTAGACCGGCGCACCATCCGCCAGCGGAGCGACCGGCAGCGCCACCACCTCCTCGCCGCCGGACCAGACGCGTAGGTGTCGGTCGTCGGTCACCTCGCCAATCACCGCGACATCGAGATCCCACTTGCGAAACACCTCGGCCACTTGTTCCTCGGCGCCGGCGCGGGCGACGATCAACATGCGCTCCTGAGACTCGGAGAGCAGGATCTCGTAGGGCGACATTCCCTGCTCGCGTTTGGGAACGAGATCGAGGTCGATCCGGATACCGACCTGACCGCGATCCGCCATCTCCACCGACGAGCTGGTCAGTCCCGCGGCGCCCATGTCCTGGATCGCCACGACCGTATCCTGCTCCATCAGCTCCAGACACGCCTCGATCAGCAGCTTCTCGGTAAAGGGGTCGCCGACCTGTACGGTCGGGCGCTTCTCTTCGGTCTCGTCGTCGAACTCCGAAGAGGCCAACAAGCTGGCGCCGTGAATCCCGTCGCGGCCGGTCTTCGAGCCGACATACAACACGGGGTTGCCGACCCCCGAAGCCTTGGCGCGAAAGATCCGGTCTTCACGAACGATCCCGAGCGTGAACGCGTTGACCAGGATGTTCTCGTTGTACCCCCGGTCAAAGTACATCTCGCCGCCCACCGTCGGTACGCCAACACAATTGCCGTAGCCGCCGATGCCGGCGACGACGCCTGCCACCAGGTAGCGAGTCCGCGGATGATCGAAGGATCCGAAACGGAGGGAGTTCAGATTGGCGATCGGTCGCGCGCCCATCGTGAAGACATCGCGCAAAATGCCGCCGACCCCGGTCGCCGCACCCTGGTACGGCTCGATGTAGGACGGGTGGTTATGGCTCTCGATCTTGAAAACGGCGGCCAAGCCGTCGCCGATCGAAACCGCACCGGCGTTCTCGCCCGGCCCCTGCAACACGCGCGGACCGTCGTTCGGCAGGTCGCGCAAAACCGCGCGCGAGCTCTTGTAGCTGCAGTGTTCGGACCACATCACCGACACCACACCGAGCTCCGGCAGATTCGGCGCACGGCCGATCGCCTTACAGAAATCGGCAAACTCTTCGGCGGTGAGGCCGTGTTCGAGTGCGGTCTTCTCGTCGACCGGCGCGAGGCTCACGCTCGCCCTCCCTTCGTCAACCAAGTCTCGATCGAGCGAAAAAACTTGGCGCCATCGGCGCCGCCGAGCAAGTCCTCACACGCGTGCTCCGCATGAGGCATCATGCCGAACACGTTCCCGGCTTCGTTGACGATACCGGCGATGTTGTTGAGGGAGCCGTTCGGGTTCGCTGCCGCCGTCGTTTCGCCGTCGGCGTCGACGTAGCGAACCAACACCTGGCCGTTGTCCTCGAGCCTGCGCAAGGTCGACTCGTCGGCGACGAAACAGCCGTCATGATGCTTGATCGGCAACCGCAACCGTTCGCCGGTTTCGCACAGATTGGTGAAAGGCGTGTCCGACCGCTCCACTCGGATACTCACTTCGTCGCAGACGAAAAGTAGGCTCTGGTTGCGAACCAGCGCGCCGGGAAGCAACCCGGCCTCGCACAGGATCTGGAAGCCGTTACACAAACCCATCACCAAGCCGCCGTTGGCAGCGAACTCCACCACGCTGTCCATCACCGGCGCAAAGCGCGCCAGCGCTCCGGCGCGAAGGTAATCGCCGTAGGAGAAGCCGCCGGGGAGCAGGATCCAATCGACCTCGCCCAGATTCCGCTGTTTATGCCACAGCGGAACGCCTTCGACACCGAGCACGTGGTTGAGCGCGTACACCGTATCGGCGTCGTCGAGCGAGCCGGGGAAGGAAACGACCCCGCACTTCATTCGCGACCTCGAGCGAGGCTGGTGCGCGACATCACAGGGAACCGCTCTCGCCAAGCTCGAAGCGGTAGTCCTCGATGACGCCGTTCGCGAGAAGTTGACGGCACATGTCGTCGAGCCGCGCCGTGACTTCGACCGGATCGCCGTCGACTTCCATGGTGATGTAGCGACCGAGCCTGACGTCGTGCACTTCTTCGAAGCCGAGCGCGTGCAGCCCTCGCTCGGTCGCCTTCCCGGCTGGATCCAACACCCCTGCCTTCGGAGTTACGTAAACCTTGGCCTGCACTTCTAGCCCTCCCGCGGATTCCCCGAAATGATCGTCTCTCGCCACTCGATCGGCGAGCCGACCATCGACTGGCGCACGGCGCCCGGACTCGCTTGCCGCGCGACCACCGCGCGAAAAGCCTCAACGATCGCGGCTCTTCCGACCCGTGTGTCCAAACCCACCGTCGCCACGTTGGGTCACGCTCAACTCCTCGCTCTCCCTCAAACTCACTCGGGTCACCGGTGCCACCACCATTTGGGCAATGCGGTCGCCACGCTCGACTTCAAACGGCTCCTGCCCGTGATTGATCAACAACACCTGAATCTCGCCCCGGTAATCCGAATCGACGGTTCCGGGAGAATTCAACAACGTCACTCCGTGGCGCAGAGCCAATCCGCTGCGCGGCCGGATCTGCGCCTCGTATCCATTCGGTAGCTCTACAACGAGACCGGTCGGGATCAAAGCCCGCTCCCCCGCTGCGATCGAAATCGGCTGGTCCAGATCGGCCCGCAGATCGAGGCCGGCCGCGCCAGCGCTTTCGTACGCGGGCAGAGGGAGTCGCCGATCGTCGGGACGGGCACGGCGCACCGACACCTCGAGCGAGGTCACAGATCGCCTCGTCGGGGCTCGGGGGCTATGCGCGGACTGCTACGAGGCGAGCGGCAAGCGGCCCGGCCGCGACGCCGCACGCGTCCCCTACGCATTCCAGGGCCCGCCCCCGAGGTCGCTTTCGTTCACCTTGCCGAGCACCGCCAGACCGGTGGAGTCGGAACGGGTCAATCGCTCGGCGAACTCGATCAACTCGTCATTAGAGGTCTCGTCGATGCGCTTGGAGACGTCGTCGATGGAGAAATCGCGACCGAAGTAGATCTCGTTCTTGGCCAGACGCGTCATCCGGCTGTCGCTGGTCTCGAGGCCGAGTAGCATGCCCCCCTTCAGTTGGCTCTTGGAGCGCTGCAACTCGTCGGCGCTGAGCCCCTGATCGGCCACCTTGGCGAGCTCCTGCATCACCAACTCGAGGACCTCCTCCACCCATTCTTCCGAGGTACCGGCATAGACGCCGAGGTAGCCGGTATCGCGGTAGCACGACAGGAAGGAGAAGACCGAGTAGGCACGGCCGCGCTTCTCGCGAATCTCCTGAAACAATCGCGAGCTCATTCCGCCGCCGAGCGCGGTATTCAGCAGATAGGCGGCGTAGCGCTCCTCTGAAGCCTGCGAGATTCCGGGAGTACCGAGGCAGAGGTGTACCTGTTCGAGCGATTTGTCGACCGCGAACACGCCGCGGTGCACGTCGGGAGGCTCTTGCTCGACCTCGCTCGCCTGCCCGTCGAGATCCCCGAAGTCGCGGGCGACCCAATCGAGCACCTCGGCGTGACGGAGATTCCCCGCAGCAGCCACGACGATGCGGTCGGGCCGGTAGCGTTCGGAAAGGAACTCGATGAAATCCTCGCGTCGGAACGACGAAACCGTCTCGTTGCTTCCGCAAATCGGGTAGCTCAGGGGGTGATCGCGCCAGTAGTTGAGATTGAAGACGTCGTGGATGAACTCGTCAGGAGT
>JANQHZ010000982.1 GCA_028282445.1 Candidatus Binatia bacterium
TCCGTTGCTCTTCGGGCGCGGCCGACAGCAACCAGCTGTCCATCGTGTACGGCATCAGGTCCGGCGGCACACGGCCGTCGACACGGTCCATGATGAAGAAGGTTGCCCCCAGGGAATCGCGGTTGGTCTCGAGCCATCGTACGGCCGGCACCGGCACATCGCTATGCTCGCCGACGAGCTCGAGCAGTCGGTACTGCGCTTCGAGGTCGTAAGACGGGAACACAGGGACGTCGCTCGCTTCGGGCTCGATTCGCGCGACGAGACTTGCCGTACGGCGCTCGCCGTCCTCGCTCCAAGCCGCGTCGAAGAGCAGCGTCTCGCTCGACATTCCGTTGGTCGACGGGCTCTTTACCTCGGCGACCGGCGGCTCGGGCTGCGGCCCGAGCTTGGACTCGAACCATTGATTGATCCGGTCGCGCAGGACCGCCGGGTCACGGCTCGATTTCTGTCGGGGACCGGACTCCGCTTCGCTTTCCGCCATGACTCGCCTCCTGGGACGGCTGCTGAGAATCGAGCAACCGTAGGCCGTTCTTCAACGCAGCAGACCGCGCACCGGCTGCAGCGGCACGGAAAGCGCATCGAGCAGGCCCGCCCCGGCACGGCAAACCGAGGGGATCGCATTTACGACCCGCGCAGCAGCGGTCGCATTGCCGCCGCTGGCCCGATCGCCGGGGACGCCTTCCGCTTCGATGCGCAACTCGATGTCCGGGCTGCCCGAGATCTTGACGCCGTGTGCCCCCGACCCCTCGGCGCGCGGCCAATCCTCGGCAACTTCGTCGGTAATGCGGGTCACGTGCTCGACGACCAGCTTGGGCTTTCCAGCGACGATCGCCTGCACCTCGAAGCGAAAGGCGCCGAGGGTTCCTTGCTCGAACGCTCCGAGTTGGTTGGTAACGGTCTTGGCAAGCGGCCGGCGTTCGACCTTCTCGCGGATCTCTTCGATCTCGACCCCGAGGCCGCGCGCGAGCAAGCGCAGCACACCGCCCCAAACCATGGTCGGAACCCCAGGCGAGATCATCAGCGGCACGTTGTCCATCGGCTGGCCGAAACCGACCAGGTTCCGCACCGAATCCTCGGCGTCGTAATACGCATAGTTGAACCACTCGAAAGCGCGAACCTCTTCGATCTCGGCGCACAAGCCGGAGAGCAGCAATGGCACCACGTCGTTGATGTACCCAGGATCGATTCCGCTCACGAAACAAGAGCTATTTCCCGCTCGGCACGCCCCTTCCATGCGGCTGCGAAGATCTTCCGGCGCCGACGCCGGGTCGTAGAGCGGGTAGACCGAAGTCGAGACCACGTTCACCCCGGCGCGCAGGCACTTCTCGATATCGTCGAGAGCTTCGTCGGGCCGAAAGTCGCCGGAAGCGCAGTAAGCGACCGCATCCGCACCGCTCGCCAACACAGCATCGACATCGCGGGTCGCCAACACACCGGTTGCCGATCGCCCGCACAGATCGCCGGCGTCGCGCCCCTCCTTCTCCGGATTCGACACCACGACTCCCGCCAACTCCAGCTCGGGATTCCCGAGCACGGTCCGCAACGCCGGCATGCCGACGTTCCCGGTCCCCCAAACGATCGTTTTGTAAGCCATCCGTTAGTACTAGCGCAGGGAAGCCCTGGGCGGCCACCCCCAATCGAGCGAGAGCCGCAATATCCGCCACGGAGCCCCGGTAGGAAGTGTCAAAGCGCCGAACGAGCGACCGACCCCACCGTGGAATCGCCCCGTCAAAAGTGTATCTCTGAAAGGTCGATAAGCGTCGGGCCTACTCTGCGTTTATCTGCGTTCATCTGCGGTTACAGAATTCCGAAAAACGGAGGTGTCTCGATGGCTGATGCAAAGGTAGATCCGGCAATCGCCGGCAAACGGTTTAGCGAGTTCGAGTTTTCGTGGGATTGGTCGACGACCCAACAAATCGTTCGCGCCACCGGCGGATCGGTCACCAGCGACATCGACGTTCCCTGGATGATGCGCGACTCCGATCGCCCAGCGCACCCGATGATCCTGTTCAACGGCGCCCTGGTCGCACGCAACCGCGAGGAAGTCATGAAGGCGTTGATCGGCGGCTACGACGTCTGGCAGGACGTCGGGCGCTGGGGATCCGGCCACGCGGCGTTCAAGGCGCCGATCGCACAATCCGGCAGTGCCCGCGTCGGCTGCGAGTTTACCGAAGTCGGCGGCACGTCGAAGGGCCACGCCTTGGTTCGCTTCAACTTCGAGGTCGACGACGGCAGCAGCGGCGAGCGATTGATGGACGGGTGGATGCTTCTCTTCCTACTCGGATGCGCTCCCGAGAACGCCGGCAAGATCAGCCCACCGCGGATCGCGATTCCCGAACGCGGCGCCGATAAGACGATCGAACGTGATACCGACGTCGACGTGACCTTCGACTGGGCGATGCCCTCCGGCGACTGGAATTCCACCCACTTCGTCACCAAAGGCTCGAACCCGGCGCCGCTGGTGCACGGGCCGCGCAATATGGGGCTGGTCATGCAAGACGCCGGACGCGCGTTCGCCGACGGCAGGGTCGATCGCATCCGTTCGATCACCCTCGGTAGCATGCCGGCTCCGCACTACCCGCCGGAGCCGACCGAAACTCGATTCTGGGACGAGGGCGACGGCCGCATCCTCGGACGCCTTGTCGTTCCAGCCGCGGGCCGAACCGACGGCGGCGAAGGCGACAAGGTCGTGATCGACCAGATCGAAATCGCCATCGGGTGAGGGGCGGGAATTCGTCGATTTGTGAGCATGGTCCGGCGTTGGTAGTGTCGAATGGGAATTTCAGGGAGGTCTATCGTGGGTAAGCTCAGTGCCGTTTTTTCTCTCGCCGCCACCTTGTCGCTCGCAACGACAGCGCAAGGCCAATACCCGGGCATGCCGTCAGGCGGAATGCCTCAAGGCGGGATGCCACCCGGAGCGATGGGTGGAGTGCCCCAGATTCCACAGACCGAGCTCACCGAAAGTAGCGCCAAGAACGCGATCGACGCCTACTTGGAGATCCAGGAGAAGTACGGCGACAAGGCTCCGGAACCCGATCCGAAAGGATCCACCGCCGAAGGCTTCGAGAACCTCGCCGGTGTCGAGGCAATCGTCGACGACGCGGGATTCGAAGACACCGCCGATTGGCACACGACGCTGGTGAGCGTCGCGATGGCCTACGGCTTCGCCAAGGACGGTAAGGAAGACGAGATCGACGAGTCGATCGCCAAGATCAAAGACAACCCGCAGATCCCGGAGGATCTGAAGAAGCAGATGCTGGCGACGATCGGCGGCATC
>JANQHZ010001006.1 GCA_028282445.1 Candidatus Binatia bacterium
CTCTTGTGTCGGTCCAGTCATCAACTCCGCCCCTCCGCGCACCTTGTACCACAGGGCGACGGCGGCGAAAATGCCGGATCTGCCGAAGCGCACGGCAGTTTCATCTGGTGGAACCAAGTCATCGGTCGCCCAGGTAGTGAGGGGATGGGTGGGGTACCTGGTGGTGCCGTCCGCCGCCGCAGGCGACGTCTAGTCGTGGGAGACCAAAGCCAGTCGATTGACGATGAAGGCAAGCTCGCGGCGATCGCTGCTCAGGCCCAATTCCCAAGGGACGAAAGACTTGTCGCAAGTAATCGAGATCTCGGCTTCGCGCGCCCGTTGGACCGCCTGGGGGAGCTGGATCGAGAGTTGAAACGGTCCCGATTCGGCAAGCTCGTGCTCGCCGAGGTCGTGGTCGTTTGCCGACAGCGCGAGGCGTAGCGGCGCATTGAAGAAATGGCTGAGAACGACTTCGCCGTCGAGCTCGATGTGGGTCGCTCCGCCGGGATTGTCGAAAGTCGCGCGCGCTCTTGGTCCGGCCCAGCGATCGCCGTAGATCGACTCGATTTCGCCCGCGGTCGAGCTGGTCCCACGCACCACCGATGCCAACCGTTCGACTTGGCGGCGGCCGACCATGCGTCGCGCGGCCTCGACCAGGGGGTACCGGCCGCGTCGCAGCAGCAGTGGGGGGAAGATCGCGCTGGCGGCGACCATTCGCGCCATGCCGCTCGCCCGGTTGCCGATCGAGTACTGCTGTGCACCTTCGGTCCACCAGCGATTGGCGGTAAAACGCAGCGGTTTCTGCGATCGCCGCAGCGAAGCTGCGTAGCGCCAGTAGCTCGGGAAGAACACCGGGCCCCAGTAGCGCCTGCTGACTTCGATCGAGTGCTCGAGGAGCTCCGCTTCGTCGATCTCGAGTGTCTTCGATTGCGGTTGCAGGCGGTAGGTCGAGAGAACCTCGTCGACGGTGTGGAACCAGTACTCCCTGCTCATACGCAGGAAAAAGTCGTAGTCGAGGACGAAGTACAAATCCTCGTCGAGGTTTCCGCAGCGCTCCAGCACGTTGCGGCGGAAGAACACCGACGGCTGCGGGATTGTGTACCCTTTCCAGATCTCGACGACGCGCGAGTGTCCGGAGAACGCGCTGGGGTGGAAGGTGCCGGTTCGAGTGCCGTCCACCTCCGTGAATTCGCAACGCCCCATGATGACCTGGCGTTCCTCGTGCTCGCCGAGCTCGCGGGCGACCGTCGCCAGCGTGTGTGGGAAATAGGTATCGTCCGAGTTGAGCCAAGCGATGATCTCGCCTCGGGCCGCCGCAAAGCCCTTGTTGACCGCGTGGGCCTGGCCCCGATCCGGTTCCGATGTCCACTTGAGATGAGGGTATCGGCGAAGGATCGCGAGTGTGTCGTCGGTCGAACCGCCGTCGACGACGATGTGTTCCCAATCGGTAAACTCCTGGTCGACGACGCTGCGGATCGTTTCCTCGATAAACCGGCCCTGGTTGAACGAGGGGGTGACGACCGAGATGAGAGGGCGCTTCATGGCCTCATGCTCATACCGGTCCCAGCGCGATCGGCAAGCACGCGCCGGTAGACTTTGAGGGTCTTGAGCGCGGTGTCCTTCCAATTGTATTGCCGAGCTCGGTGTAGGCCCCTCTCGCGGAGCTCGCCGCGGACGGACTGGTCGGAGCGAAGGGACACGATGGAGGCTGCGATCTGTTCGGGATCGTTCGGATCGAAACGGAGGGCTGCATCCCCGGTGATCTCCGGAAGGGACGTCGTGTCGGAGCAGGCGAGCGGACATCCGGTCGCCATCGCCTCGACCGCGGGGATACCGAATCCCTCGAACAGCGAGGGGAACACCGTCGCCTCGGCTCCCGCGTACAACCCCGGCAGATCCCGGCGGTCGATAAAGCCGAGCCAGGTGACAAAGTCCTCGGTGCCGGTTCGTTTCACTTCGTCGTTCAGGTCGATCCCGGTCGGGGTTGCCGATCCCGTGAGGACGAGCTGTGGCCGTTCGCTGGGGGGTATCGACGCCAGGGCTCGAAGCAGGGTTCGGTGATTCTTGTGAGGCCAGAGATTCGCCGGGTAGAAGCAGTAGGCTTGGCGTAGCGAGTACTTCTTCCTCACGCGCTCGACGTCCCCAGGGTCTACCGGCTTCAGGAAGTCCGCTCCGACCCCGAGGTGGACGACGGAGATCTTGTCGGCGGGCGTACCGAAGCGCTCGATGAGAGTTCGTTTGGTGAACTCCGAGATCGCGATGATGTGGATCGCACGCTCAGCGGAAGGCTTGAAGATGGTCTGGCGGGTCTGAATGTCTTCCTTGGTGAAAAACTCGGGGCAGTACTCGTGCTGGATGTCGGCGATGGTCAGAACGCAGGGGTATTGCATGCTGAAGTCGTCGAGATAGCCGGGGATCGAATGAAGGATGTCCAAGTCGAGCGGTCGAACGGTCCGCGGTAGTCGAGGGGTCGCCGGCATCCGGAGCAGGCGCGCGACGCCGAAGCGCAGTATGTCTCGCACCATCGGCACGAGCGGATTCCGCACGGTATGCTTCTCGAGGTTGTCGGCGTTGTGCTGGGTGAACTCGAGCTCGTTCGACGGGTTGGACACGAGGACATATCGGCTGTCGCCGTCGAGACGCAGGAGGTGCGACACCAGGTTGTGGAAGTACGGTTCGAGTCCGCCGGTTTGTCCTCCCGCGACGAGGAACATTCCGTTGAGCCCGATTCGCGGCTGCCGGCTTTCCGCCTCTCTTCGGTAACGCGCGACGGCCGTCGAATAAGCCTCCTCCATGCGGGGGGCGATGGCTCGCCACGAATAGTTGTCCTCGGCGAAGCGCCGCGCGCGGCCTCCTTCGGTGGACGCACGCTGCGGATCTGCCAGGAGCTCGACGACGCGATCGGCAAACAGCGCGGGCGTGTCGGCGCGGTGCAATCCGTGTTGGTCGTCGCCGGCGATGCCTTCGGCGCCGATGCCGGTCGAGACCACGGGTTTGCCCATCGCCATCGCCTCGAGAATCTTGAGTCGCGTTCCGCTGGCAAAGCGCAGCGGGCAAATGAAGACGGTGGCGGCCGCGAGGTACGGACGCGTGTCCGGCACGAAGCCGGTGACCCTGATCGAATCCGACCGAAGTCGACGGACATCCTCGGGCGGGTTGCTGCCGACGATATCGAGCACGGCCTCGGGTGTTCGGCGCTGGATGAGCGGCCATATCTCGCGGACGAAGTACTTGATGCCGTCGTGGTTGGGAGGGTGATTCATGGTCGCTGTGAAGACGACGCGGGCTTTGTCCGCGTCCTCTTCACAGCGATAGTGGTCGGTGTCGACGCCGTTTGGAACTACGCTGATGCTCTCGTGTCCGGTGATCTTACGCAGGTGCTCGGCGTCGGCATCGCTCATGGCGATGAGGTGGTCGAAGGCGCGGCAATGGCGGCGC
>JANQHZ010000541.1 GCA_028282445.1 Candidatus Binatia bacterium
AACGGAACCTTCCTCTACGTGACGACGGAAGACGGATTCCTGCAGGTCATCGATCTGTATTGGTTGCGCGTCCACCGCAAGGTCGCGGTCGGCCGGCGCCCCTCCGGGATCGGAATCCTGCGCGACGGTTCGATCGGATACGTCGCCAACTTTGGCGACGACACCGTCACCGCCGTCGACCTCGTTCACCACGAGCCGTTATCCACCATCGAGGTCGGCGAGCGTCCCTTCGCGGTCGGCGTCAACTGCGTCGAGGATGGATGCGACGTCACGCCGCTCACCGCGCTGCCGACCAACTCGCCAACCCAAACCCTGACGCCGTCGACCACCCGCACTCCGTCGCGTACCCCCACGCGATCGCTGACCCACACCGCGACGCGCACACCGACGCGAACTCCAACCGCCGAGCTCACCGGCGAGGATCCAGTCGTTCGCTCGGTGTCGACGACCGTCCGGCCGGGCGACATCGCGCTCGTCCAGGTCGTCGTCGAGACCAACGGCACCGCGATCGACCGTCTGACCCACGACATCCGACTAGGCAGCCCGCTATTGTTTCCGCCCGGTGCAAGCAGAAATCGCGTCGACTGCGTCCGCAACCCGGCCATCAAGAAGAACACCACACGGGTCGAGGGGCTGTGGCCGTGCCGACAGTACTGCGGGAACGCCATCGCCACGGTCTCGTCGAACGAGAACAACGACGCCATCGCCGACGGCTCGGTGCTGTACTCGTGCCGGATTCCGGTTCACCCGCAAACCCCAGCGGGCTCCTACCTCTTCGAGCTTCGCGATACGCGCGCTCAGTCGCCCGACGGCAGCTTTGTCGAGGTAATCGAGCGCAGCGGAACGATCACCGTCGCCGGCGAGCCGCGGCCGACCAGCACCGTACGACCGACCGCCAGCCCCGAAGTGCCGGTCGCAACCCCCACTCCAACTCTGCGTGGAGACGAGATCGTCGTCACAGGCTCGACGGTGGAGATCGACTCGCGCAATTACGGCCGCCTCGACGTGTCGCTCGTGGACTCCTCCGACTATGACGTCTCCGGCATCGAGGTCGAAGTCGACCTCGGGGACGTCGCTTGGTTCGGCGTATCGGATGAGCGCATTGCCTGCTGGATCGATCCGCAGATCGGCAAGAACGCCGGGGGGTTCGGCGCCCAGCCATTCGGCTGCGAGCAATATCCCGAGGCGCAGTGCCGCCGAGTCAAGGCATTCGTGCTGGACCTCTTCAACCTGGAACCGATCGCGGAGGGATCGACGCTGTTCTCCTGCCGTGTCCACGTCGACGACGCGACGCCTCCAGGCACGTACTTTCTACCGCTCATCAACGTCGCCGGGTCCACTCCGTCCGGCGAGCCGCTGCCCGGAGTCGGCCAGGCCGGCCGCTTGGTGGTGTCGGACCGCCCCGGTCCTGACGCCCAAGAAATCCTCGTCTCGCAACCGCGGATGGGACCGGGCAACACCGGAACCTTCAACGTCCTGCTCGCCGAGCCTCCGCTTCGTTTCGACCGACTGACCATGACAATCGACTTCCCGGAAGACTATTCGATCCGAGGCTGGCCGTCCTACCAAGCCCGCTGCGTGCCGGCTCCTGAGCTCACCGAACGCTTTCGCGCCACCCTGGCACCGGCGGGATGCATCGGCGACCGGATCGGAAGCTGTCGATCCGCGACCATCGAGCTCGACTTGATCGACGATGCGGCGGATAGACTGGAGACCCAGCATCCGGAACAGCTGCACCTTTTCTCGTGTGCGATCGGCGCCTCCGAAGACGCTCAACCCAAGAGCGACAACCTCGACATCCGGTCGATCGAGCTGCGAGATGCATCGGGAGGACTTGTAGATTCCCGACTCGACGCGCGCGGAATCGAGATCCGCCCCGCCGCCGAGGCTTGGATCCGCGCCGCTTCAATTTCACTTGCTCCCGAGGAGACCGGGGAGCTTCGTATCGACCTGCACAACCAGAATGGCGCCCCGATCGCCGGAACGGAAAACGAGATCTATCTTCCGAGCGGGATCGACCTCGTCACCGACGAGGATGGAAATCCCGACTGCGCCGCCGATCCGGCGCACGGCAAGCAGGCATACTTCAAACTGTTGCCCGACGGGTGTGAGGGCTCGCAGTGTCGCACCCTTAAGTCCCTGGTCTTGAGCCTCTCCGACCTAGCACCGCTTCCCAACGATACGCCCCTCTACAGCTGCCGAGTTCGAGCCGGCCGCCGCTCGGGACTCTACCCGCTCGAGATCCTGTCCAGCCAAGGCAGTACGGCCAACGGAGACGTGATCGCCATCGACGCGCAGAACGGGGAAATCTCGATCGTCGCCGGCAGCCCAACTCTCACCCGCATCACCATCAGCCCGGAGGAAACCCATACCGTCCGAGGCGAGTCCTTTCATCTTTCCTTCGGAGTCAGCTCCTGGTCGGCCGACATCGCCCGCTTCGAGGCGAGCTGGGTCTTTCCACGCGGGATCGGCGTCGAATCGCCCGAAGCTTGCGGGGTCTCCGGCATTGCCACTCGTGAAGAGCTCGACATCGCCCTCAGCGACGGCGAGTGCACCGACGGCACGAGCGGCTGCCAACACCTGAAGCTCTCGGCCGACCTTGGCAAGTCGAGACCGCTCCCAATCGCAACGCTGGCAAGATGCCACCTAGAGTCCGCCGACTCGACTCAGGCCGGTGTCAACCAGATCCTCGCCAGCGACGCCTACGCGACGGGGTTCCGCGGAGAAAGCATCGACTTCACGACTTCCGGCGCAATCATCCAGGTTGCACCGGAGCCCGAGCTGTTCATCCGAGCTTCCGAGGCGGTCGGTCGGCTGGGGGACGAGGTTCAGATCGACATTATCCTCGATAGCAACTCGGACGTTGTCACCGGCACCGAGAACGTCGTCGACCTGGATCGCGGCTTGGAATTTCCTCCAGACATGATCGGCTTACCCACCTGCTGGCGAAACCCCGCGATCAACAAAGCGGTAACGATCTTCTCATTTTCGCAAACAACGCCGAGGCGGTCGGTAAAAGCGCTCGTGATCGACTTCGGCAACCTCGACCTGATCCCGAGCGGGTCGATCCTGTATTCCTGCAAGGTATCGATCACCGGCGGGCAACCGGGCGAGCGGCTCGAGGTGCGCATCCTCCGTCCCGGCGGCGCCGACGGCGATGGCGACGCGCTGCCGGTCTATGCGCGATCTGGTGGGGTCACGATTGCCGCCGGTGAAGGCGGGGCGCGGGTCAGCGGCAGTCGGTCGGCGTCGCGCAGCTTCTGCGTCGCTGGAGTCGACGACGGAACGGCGTGCGATTCCGACGCGCACTGTCGCTTCGGTGCATGCATGCGCGCGCCGGCCATCTGCGACGGCGGAGCGGACGACGGACTGTTGTGCGATTGCCCTGGCGGCCAGTGCACTCGCGACGCCAGCTGCTCGGAGTCGCTCGACGGACGGTGCAGAGGTGGAAGCGCAGACGGGGAATGCTGCGAAATCGCAAACACCTGTAGCGACGGGCGGGCCTGCGTTGCCACCCGGACCATCTGCGCCGACGGCGCTTCCAAGGGCTTGCCTTGTATCGACTCGCGACACTGTCAGGGCTTGCAATGCATCCTCAGCTCATCTCGTTGCAGCGGCGGCGATTTCGACGGATTCGCCTGTATCGACGGTAGCGACTGTCCGCTCGGCGCCTGCAGCGTCGCCGTTCCCAATACACCGACCCCAACCCGCACGCGGCCCAGCACGGTCACTCCGACCAGCCGGCCGTTCCAGCAGAGCACACCGACGGTTGGCGCCGCCCCGTCTTCCACTCACACCCCGCAATCATCGATACCGACCCCGAGCGTGGGCCGCGACGCCGCGACGCCGACTTCGACAGCCAGCGCCGACGCGACGGCGACGTCGGTCGAGACCGCTAGCGACACCCCTACGGCCACTCCCGACATCACGCGCCCAGCCACGCCGGGTCCAACCTCCACTCAGCCGGCGCGCCCGACCGCGACCGCTGTGCGAGCGACACGCACCCAAACAGCGACACAAACCGCAACCAAGGACCCCGGCGCGCGCAGCGGTGACGACGACAGCTGTGCGGTCGTGCGTCCGACATCCGGCGGCCCGCGCGCCGCCGCCTGGCTCGCCGCGCTCGTCATCCTGTGGACACGCCGACGCTCGAGGTCGCCGCGCCGGAGACGCTCATGACCTACCGCAGCTGGACCGTTGCAACAGCCCTCGTTCTCCTCGTTTGCCCGACATCAACGGTCAGTGCGCAGTGTTGTGGCGACTGCAACAGCGACGGTGCGGTTGGTATCACCGACCTCGTCTCCGGAGTCGCCAACGCGCTCGAGGGCTGCCCCGATGGGGGCAACTGTTGTGGCGATTGCGACGGAGACGGCACGGTCGCCGTGAACGAGTTGGTCGGCTCGGTGCGCCGCGCTCTATCCGGGTGCGATCCGACAGCGACGCCAACCCCTACCGACACACCGACCTTCACGGCGACATTCACAGCCTCTTCGACCCCGACCGTCACATCGACGCCGACCCCGACCGCGACATCGACTCCCACGCCGACCCCGATCCGCGCCGTCGACAACACGGATGGTACGGTGACCGACCTCAGCACGGGCTTGATGTGGGAGAAGAAAATCGGCGGCGACGGCGTACCCGACGGCTCGAACCCGCAAGACGCCGACAATCGCTACCCCTGGCGGGGACGCTGTCAGAACACCGCGCTCTTCTGTACCGACTCCAGCGAATGCCCGGATGACATCCGGTGCTTCGCCGGCGACCAACAGGGAACCAGGCTGACCATCTTCACCTGGCTGGACAAGCTCAACACCGAAACCTTCGCCGGCTACGACGACTGGCGCATACC
>JANQHZ010001100.1 GCA_028282445.1 Candidatus Binatia bacterium
CGCGCTCGGAGGGATCCCGATCATCGACAAGCCCGCCACCACCAGGGCCGCGGCGCTCAGCGGCATCTTGCGATGCAATCCGGCCATCGCCTCGATACCACGCGAACCGATGCGATAAGCGACGCCACCCGCGATCAGAAACAGCGTCGCCTTCGCCACACCGTGCGCCACCATGTGGTAGATCGCGCCCGCAAGCCCAGTGGCATTGCCGACCCCGATGCCGACCGCGATCAACCCGAGATGGGAGACACTGGAGTAGGCCAACATGCGCTTGAAGTCGCGTTGCGAGACCGCCAGCAGCGAGCCCGCTACAATCCCGGCGGCCCCGAGCAATGCGACCACCCCGCTCACCGATTCGACCAGATCGCCGTGCGCGGGCGCAAAGACGACATAGAGCGCCCGCACCAACGCGAGGGCGCTCACTTTCGTCATCAATCCACCGATCAGCGCCGACGACACCGACGGGGCGTAGGTGTACGCGTCCGGAAGCCAACCGTGCAGCGGGAACAACGCCATCTTGAGTGCCAACCCGACGACGACGAGCGAGAGTCCCAGCACCAGAGCCGGCGATGACGGGACGTCGGCCAGTGCGGCGGCGACGTCGGGGGCGTTCAGCGACCCAGTCAAGGCAAACACATAGGCCACCCCGAGCAGATACAAACTCGCTCCGAGCGTGCCGATCAACAAGTAGCGAAAGCTCGCCAACGACGCGGCGCCGCCGCCCACCGCGATCAACGCGTATGCCGTCAGGGATGAAATCTCCAGGAAGACGTACAGATTGAACAAGTCGGCGGTCACCGCCATCCCTTGCAGGGCCGCGACCAGCAATAGCGAGGTCGCAAAGAAAGCCGGTTCGTCGCGCGGCAACTCGGCGCGCAAGCTCGGCCCCGCGTAGCAGAAGACCCCCAACGAGATCCCTGCAATCAAGGTCGAGAGCACCGCCCCGAAACCGTCGACCCTCGCTTCGATCCCGAAAGGCGGCAACCAGCCGCCATAGGCATACGAAACGACCGCGCCGTCCGCGCAGGTCGCCAGCGCCGCCGCCCCGGCCGCAAAGCAAACCGCGCTGCTCAATACCGCCAGCGTCTGCGCGATCACGCGCGACTGCAGGCCCACCACCCCTACCAGGAGCGCGCCGGTCAGGGGCGCCAGGACCAGCGTGACCGGGATCCATTCCCCGCTCATCCGAGCGTACCTCGCCCGTCGTGGCCGGCCATGCGAGCTTCTGACCGCGCACGTCGGCGCTGGGAGTAGAATTGCGTCACAAGCGAGCTCTTCGAAGCGTGCTCACCGCTGGCGGTCGAGCAACTCGTCCTCTTCCAGGGTGCCGAAGCGATCGTGAATCCGAATCAGCAGCGCGAAGGCGACGCCTCCCGTCGCCACCATCACGACGATCGCTGTGAGCATGAGGACGTGCGGAAGCGGGCTCATGTACACCGCGTCGGGAACCCCCTTCTCGACAATCGGCACCGTGCCCTCGGGCCTCATGCTCATCGAGATGAAGAACATGATGATCGCGGTTTGCATGATGTTCAGCCCGATCAA